>NZ_JBFTQY010000021.1:0-88322 GCF_056399245.1 Rhizobium sp. 01N447_2 | reverse complement strand
GCATACGGGTGAGCCGGAAGCATTCGTGATGWCCGGAAGGCCCGACGTTGCCACCGATCCAACTGCTAAGCTTCATCGGCTGATGCGCGGCCACGCCGAGCCTATCATCGCGGCGATCGCCGCCAATGCAGGGGTTGCTCCGAAGCTTCTCTGGAACAATGTTGCGGCATATCTCTCCTGGATCCTCAAGGAAGTCGCCCATCGTCACGAGCCCAGCCTCGTCGAAGGCGGCCTGGCGCTGCTTGAAGAGCCCGCATGGCCGTGCGGCCGGCGCAATCCGATGTTCGGCATGATCCGCATTGCGCGCCAGCAGTGCGGACTTGAGTTCGCCCGTCGGAAGGTTTGCTGCCTGCGCTACAATCTGCCGGGCGTGGGCGGCTGCGGCGAAGCCTGTCCGCTACCGGACGGGCGCCATTAAATCAGATACCGGCTGCTGCTTGCCGAGACGGTCGCCCCTGTCATGAAACACTCTGTCGAGACCAGTCGTAGTCGAGCAAGACAACCTGCCATCCCTAGCGGTGGCGGGTGCGCGGTATCGGACGGCCTGCTGTCGTCCTGAAATAGGCTGATAGAAATGCCGGGAAACTCGGATTGAGAGCAAGCAGCCAGCGCGACGACGTGCTGGCTGCCGCTTTCGACCAGATGGTGATGCCATCGCCGATCGCGGTCGCCGCCGACCATGACAGGGATGCCATCCTTCCAGGAAAAGGTGACGTTGCGGGGGATCCTCGCGCAGCCCGACGCCGAGTGCCTTAGCCGCACGCGCGCGTTCGCGCGCAGGCAATTCCATCAGCCAGCGCCGTTCGTCTGCACTGCAATAGTTATCCAACGCCGCCTCCTCGATCTCGACGTCGGCGCGTTCGCAGTCTATTCCCAGGTGATCACATGCTGAAGCGACAGCGACCGCCACAAGCCCGTCGGCATTGGCGAGGCTGAACTGCAGCCTGTCATCTCCCTCAAGTCTTAGCTTGCCGTGCTTGTCTGGAGACAATGGGAGCTTGCTCGGCGATATCCCGGTTTGCACGCTCAACAGTTGCCGATATACCGGCCGGCAATGAAAGAGGCCCGGTCTCGTTCAAACCGATAGGTCGCGGCGCGCCCCCGTTCATCCGGTGAAAGCGACTGCATCCAGCGGTTCCCGTCGCCTTCGTCCTTGGAATACTGCCAGAGCGCGATTTCAATGCCGGCAGGTTGGTTTTCAGATTGCTGCATGGACCCAGTATGTGTTCCGTGGACCGATTGGCAAGCCTGCAGATGCTTGCCGATCTCGCAGACGGCAGGACTGGTTCTCCATGGCGAAGATGACCAGATCGTGCCGATCTCAATGTCCAAAGCCGGGTCAATGTCGACCGATCCATTTCTTGTTATCGAGACCCGATGGCGCTGATATTTGCGCTCGCCATGGATGCTATTTCCTTTGATTTCCAGGAACTCTAAGTCGCATGGCGTTTAATTGATCGCGGAAGTATGGACCCACTCAGAAGATCTCGGAAAATAGAGCGGGACCATTGTTTAGTTAATACTAAATTATTGAATCTGGTGCGAGATCTTGCATCAGCCGGCACACCGGTCGTCCCAGTAGCTTCGAGGAGACCCGCATGAAACGCCCGAGTATCAAGCAAGCCCTGATCTTAAAGCTGTCGATCATCAGTCTGTTCATGGTTGGCCTGTCCTATGTTTCGCTGAGCACGATTTCGACACTTCGTGCCAATACCGAGCAGATCGGGACCTTCTGGATGCAGCGGCTTGTGACGGCTCGCGAGATCAAGGACGACTTCCTCGGTCTGAAACTCGTCTATGGGCAATACCTTCTCGTGGACACAGCGGAGCAAAAGAAGGCCGGACAGCAAGAGATCGACGCTGCTGGCGTTGCGCTGGACACGGTTGTCGGCGAATACGAAAAAGGCGTCCGCACGGAGCGGGGGCGCGAACTGATCAACCAGATCAAGCCGGAACTCGCCAAATATCGCGCGCTGGCAGAGCAAATGACCGCGTTTGAAAATGACGGGAAGACGCCTGAAGCAATCCGCCTCTTCAAGGAAAATATGGAGCCGCAAGCCGAGCTGGTGAACAAGGCGGTGGCGGATCTGGTCGCTTTCATTCTCAACCAGGCCGAAGGCTTTGTGACCGCGAGCGGTGATACCGCACAATCCGCTTTCCTGCTGACGGCCGCGATCGCAGCGCTGGCCGTGCTTCTTGCCATAGCCGGCATCTTCTTTGCGATATCGGGCATCGCCAACCCAATCCGAAGCATCGCCTCCGCCATGAGGCGCCTGTCGGATGGCGATCTTGACAGTGATATTCCCTATGCCGGTCGCGCCGATGAAGTCGGCGAAATGGCCGGTGCGGTTGAAATCTTTCGTCAGAATGCCCTCAACGTCGTCAGGCTCGAGAAGGAAGCGGCTGAATCCCGCAGCGAGAGCGAGGCAGCGCGCGCCGCAGCCCAGCAGCGCACCGAACGCGAGGCGGAACAATTGCGCTTCGCGACCACGACATTGGGCGAAGGTCTCCGGCGGCTTGCAGCAGGCGACATATCCTTCCAGCTTTCAGAACAATTTGCGGCTGAATATGAAGCCTTGCGCGAAGACTTCAACGCCTCGCTCCGGCAATTGGGCGCTACGATCGGCGCAGTGCTCGAGACGGTGCATAGCATCGATAATGGTATCGGGGAGATTGCATCTGCCGCGCAGGATCTTTCCAAGCGTACCGAACAACAAGCAGCTTCTCTCGAGGAGACGGCAGCAGCCCTGGACGAGATCACGTCCAATGTAACGATGGCGACCAAACGCACCGACGAAGCGCGCAATGTCGCCAAAGAAGCCGATATCAGCGCTCAGCGGTCGGCAACTGTCGTCTCGGAGGCCGAAGGGGCGATGCGACGCATCGAGGACAGTTCACAGCAGATTTCAAATATCATTGGTGCAATTGATGAAATCGCCTTTCAGACGAACCTCTTGGCGTTGAACGCCGGCGTTGAGGCTGCCCGTGCGGGTGAGGCGGGCAAGGGTTTTGCCGTTGTCGCCCAGGAAGTCCGCGAGCTTGCCCAGCGCGCCGCTCAAGCGGCCAAGGAGATCAAGGGCTTTATTCAAAAGTCGTCAACTGACGTGCAAAATGGCGTGAAACTGGTTCTCGAAACCGGAACGTCGCTGAAGTCGATCGGTGAGTACGTCGTACAGATCAACCAACTCATGGATGCGATTGCCACATCGGCGCGCGAGCAGTCGACGGGACTTGCTGAGATCAACACGGCGGTCAATCAGATGGACCAGGCGACCCAGCAAAATGCGGCGATGGTCGAGCAGTCGACGGCTGCCGTTGCCTCATTGTCCTCCGAGGCAGGCCGCCTACGGGATCTGGTCAACCAGTTTCAATTGGACGGCGACAAAAGCGCGGCGGACGGGCAGCGCAGCGGACGGGCCTTCGAAGGCAACCGGCCAATCCACTTGGTCGCTTCGCGGCGCGTGACGCAAAGATGACGCGCGGCTAACGTCAGATCAAATACCGAAAGATAGTGACCTGGCGCCTGGACGATCATCGGCTCGATCCCTCCAAGGCGGTTGTCCCGCATCACTCCTCGCAAGGCATCATGAGCGGCAGCGATATTCTCATATCCTGCCGCATCCTGTAGGGTCGCGGTATCTGCCGACCTATGGGAAAATTTCAGAGCGATCGATGAAGAAGATCTTCAATCCGGCCTCGGTGCGCCGGCCTTTTGGAAATTACAATCACGGCCTGCTGGTGCCGCCTGGCGCAGCGCTGCTCGTCACGTCGGGCCAGCTTGGTATCGGTCTCGACGATGCCGTTCCGAGCGATGTCACTGCTCAGGCGGAACTCTGCTTCGAGGCGATCAAGGCGATCCTCGAAGAGGCGGAGATGAGTTTTGCCGATGTGATCCGCATTTCGGGCTTCGTCACCCGCCGCGAGGACTTCCCGGCCTATATGGCTGTACGGGATCGCTATACGCTCGATCCGAAGCCGGTTTCCACCTTGCTCGTCATCGGCGGTTTTACGCGCCCCGAGTTCCTCGTCGAGGTCGAGGTGACGGCCGCGAAAATCTTGTAGAGCATTTCCTTTTTTCTTCGAAGCACGGAGATGCTCTACCTCTTTGTTTTCACGCAATTCCCGGCAAAAGCGCTTCGCGCTTTGCCTGCAAAGGCGCAGCACAGTTTTGCTGGAACTGCTCTAGAATCGCTCCATTGCCCCTCCGACGCGGGCGAGGAATTTTGCCCGCGTCTCCGGCGTGCAATTGTTCATGTCGTAATGGGCGAGGAACGTCACCGGCCTCACCGGATTGATCTGCGCCCTCAGCACGCGCTTTACGATTTTCTTCGGCGGGTTGCCGGCGGCGAAGGCCCGGAAGGGCGTTGCGCCATAAGTCAGGACGGCTGCGAGCTTGCGGATGTGACGCAGCCGCGATTCCACCTTGCCGTTGACTAGCTCGAAGGAAACGCCCGGCAGCCAGACTCGGTCGAAATATCCCTTCAGGATCGCCGGAAAGCCGAAGTTCCAGATCGGGGTGCAGATCACCAGCCCCTCGGCCGCCTTCAACCTTTCGACATGYGATTCCACCAACTTCAGATTTTCCGGATAGTCGTGATAGACGAGCCGGTCGCGGCGCGAGAGCACCGGATCGAACTGCTCTTCATAGAGGTCGCAGCCATCCACTGTATGCCCKGCCTTCTGCAGGCTCTCGACGGTTTGCCGGTAAAGCGCCTTGCCGTAACTTTCCTCGACCGGGTGAGAGTGGAGGACGAGAACCCTCATGAGGCCTCCATCAGGGCCGCCAGACCAGGGAAGAGATAGTTCTTGCCGGCGTTGAAATCGAAATCGGGATTGTCCCACGCGATCATCTTGCCGGGATTGAGCAGGCCCTTCGGATCGGTTTCCTGCTTGAAGGCGAGCTGCACCGCGTCGGTGCGCTTCATGCCGCCTTCTTCGAGCGTATAGCGGTGCGGGTTGAAGATCGGGCATCCATTGTCCTGATGGATCTTGATGATCTCCTCCAGCCGCTCCTCGGTGGTATAGCGCACCAGCGGCAGGCCGGAGCACTGGATCTGGCCGTCGAATTTGATGAATTCGAGATGACCCGGCACTTCGTCACCAAAGATTTCGACCATCTTCCGAACCTTGGCGACATGATCCGGTCCCGGATATTGCACCTGCAGATAGGTGAAGCTCGGATCGACCTTGAGCGCACGCAATGTCGTGTGGTTCCAGGCAAGCTCGTAGGCATGCGGGATGCCGCGCATGCTTTCCACCTTGTCGGAGCGGAACATGATCTCGCCCTTCTGCGCCGCCGTGAAGGCAAGAAAAGCATCCATGGAGTGCGGCGCGATCATCAGCACGACGATCGACTGGCCCTGACGGATGTAAGGCTTGTGGCGGGTGAAATAGTCGAAAGGAATGGGAGCGGCGATCGGCGCGATCTCCTTGACGAGGATGCCATTGCATTTCGCCAGTGCGTCGGAGAAGCGCACCGCTTCCATGAAGTCGTCATAGCCGACGAGCACATCGACCCAGTCATAGGCAGGTGCAAGCGGCATCTCGATCTCGGTGATGATGCCGTTGGTGCCATAGGCGTGGCTCACCTTCTGGAGATCCCAGCCGGTGAGATCGAGGACGCGCGGCTCGGCCTCCATGGTGACGACGCGCAGGCGCAGGATGTTGCCGAGGTCGCGCAAGCCGCCCCAGGTGATCGAGCCGACGCCGCCGGAACCGCCGGCGACGAAGCCGCCGACCGTCGCCGTCTGGGCGGTGGAGGGGTGGAAACGCAGCTCCTGGCCGGAATGGGCCTTGGTCTGCTTGTCGAGCTGGGCAAGCACGATGCCCGGTTCGCAGATGACGCGGCCAGGATGGATCTCCTTGATCTTGTCCATGGCGGCAAGATTGAGAACGATGCCGCCGGAAAGCGGCATGGCCTGGCCGTAATTGCCAGTGCCGGCGCCGCGCGGCGTGACCGGTACGCCATGGGCATAGGCGACCTTCAGCGTCCGGATGACCTCTTCCTCGGTCTTTGGTGTGACGACGAGATCGGCCGTCACATTGTCGAGCTGAGCTTTGAGTACAGGCGAATACCAGTAGAAATCCCGGCTCTTCTGGCGAACCAACGCCGGATTATCCTCAACGGCGATGCCTTCGAGTTCCTTTTTGATCTTCTGATAATCGGCCATGTCAGGCTCCAACGACGTTATCGAGTTCACGGTAATCCGGCAGGCTGCGGTCGATCACCTTGYCGCGGCGAAGCACGACGCGGTCAGACTGCGGACGGGACAGGAATTCACTCCAGCGCCGCGCGCTGAAGAGCACGAGATCGGCAGGATCGCCGGCGGCGATGCGGCCCTTGTCCGGCCGTCCGACGATGGCGGCGGCCGAGGTGGTGACGACACGGGCGGCGGTATCGAGCGGATGGTCGAGATGCAGTATCCGTACGGCCTCGCGGAAGACTTCCACCGGATCGAGATCGCCATAGGCATAGAAGGGGTCGCGGGTATTGTCGGATGCGACCGCGGTCGCGACACCGGCGGCGGCCAGTTCCTTGAACAGGGTGACGCCGCGCCAGCGCGGGGTGCGGCCGGGGTAGCGATCCTGCAGATACATGTTGCACATCGGCAGTGAAATGACCGCGATACCCGCCTTGGCGACCAACTCGACGGTGCGCGCGGCGGTGTCTTCGTCCTGGCGGGCGAGCGAGCAGCAATGGCCGGCGGTCACCTTACCCTCGAACCCGTTGCGCAGCACGGCCTCGGCGATTGCCTTCAGTGTTTCCGCGCCGCGATCATCCGTCTCGTCGACATGCAGATCGACATCCAGGCCATGCTCTGCGGCAGTCCTGAAGAGTGTGTCGAGCTGCCAGACAAGCTCCGGCCCCATCCTGGTGACGCCGCCAAGCAGGCCGCCGTTCTGCCGGATTGTTGTGACGAGATCGGTAAAGAAGGCGCTGTCTGCCATGGCATCCAGCGGGAAGAGGGCGACCGCCTGCAGTGCGATCCTGTCCTTCCAGGCATCCCGGATTTCGGCAAAAACCTCGAAGGAGATGCGATGCTGGGGCGCAAGCGAATCCAGGTGCGTGCGGATCAGGCTGGTGCCATGGGCATAGGCGGAGCGGAGCGAGAATTCCATGCGCCGTTTGACGTCTGCGGCTGACCAGTTGGCTTCCCGGTCGGCCCTGACGGCATCGAGCGCGCCCATGAAGCTGCCGTCGGGATTGGCCTGGCGCGGCCAGATATGGCCTTTGTCGAGATGGGTATGGATATCGGCAAAGCACGGCCAGACCATGCCGTCCTTAAGATCGGTCCTGGCATAATCGGCGGGTGCGGCGCCGGCCGGCCGGATGGCGGCAATCATGCCGTCGCTGATGACGATATCGACCGTGGCCAGCCCTTCCGTGACCGGCACGTCGACATGCTCGACGGTGACAGCGGGCACTGTCGCATTGCTCAGCACGAAGCGGGCCGCATTCGGCGGGGATATGAAGGAATAGGTCATCAGTTTTCCCGTTTGATGCTGCTTTCATGCCAGCGATGAAGGCTCAGCCAGGCGATGAAGGTGGTGAGGCCGAAGATCGCCACCCCAAGCATGGAGAGCATCAACAGCGCCGCAAAGAGCCGCGGTATGTTCATCCGGTACTGCGCTTCCAGCAGTCGGAAGGCGAGACCGGAGCCGGCACCGGCAGAGCCCGCGGCAAATTCGGCGACGACGGCGGCGATCAGCGCAAGGCCGCCGCCGATGCGAAGACCGGTCATGAAATAGGGTTGGGCGGCAGGCAGTTTGAGAAAGAGCAGCGTCTGCCAGCGCGAGGCGCCGTAGAGCTCAAAGAGGTTGATCAGATTGTGGTCGACGCTCTTCAGGCCCTGGACCATATTCGACAGGATCGGGAAAAAGGCGACGAGGAAGGCGCAGATCAGCAGCGCTACCTGCGTGGAGGGAGCGTAGATCAGGATCAGCGGCGAGATCGCGACGATCGGCGTTACCTGCAGGATGACGGCAAGGGGATAGAAGGCAAGCTCGACCCAGCGCGACTGCACGAGAAAGATCGCAAAACCGACGCCGCCGACAAGCGCCAGCATCAGCGAGATGAAGGTGATCTTGGTGGTGACCCAGAGGGCAGGGGCAAGCGTACCCCAATCCGTCACGAAGGCGTTTGCCACAGCGGCCGGTCCTGGCAGGATATAGGGCGGCACGCCGGACAGTTTCACATAGGCGTACCAGACGAGGATCATCAGGGCGATGACAAGGAAGGGGATGGCGATGCGCAGCGCAAGATCGCGGCGCCTTGCGCTTGCGGTACCCTTAACGAGTAGCGGCGATGTGTCTGTTTCGTCACTCATCAATGATCCCCTGCCGAATTGATCGCCCCGATCAGCGAATGCGATACCGTTTCGCAGGCCATGCGGTATTCTTCCGAGGTGCGGTAGTGCGCGTCGCGTTCGAGGCTGGTGATCAGCGGAACGTCCGCATGCACGCGCCCGGGCCTTGCCTTCATCACGACGATGCGGTTCGAGAGATAGGCGGACTCGAAGACCGAATGCGTCACGAAAATCACCGTAATGCCGGTCGCCTTCCACAGCCGCAGCACGTCGTCGTTGAGCTTCTGGCGGGTGATCTCATCGAGCGCGGCGAAAGGCTCGTCCATCAGCAGCAGCTTCGGCTTCGTCACCAGCGCACGGGCGATCGAGACGCGCATCTTCATGCCGCCGGAAAGCTCGCGCGGATAGGCCTTGGCAAAATCCTGAAGGCCGACGGTGGTCAGCACTTCCATGATCTGATCATGCGCGGCTGCCTTCGAAACGCGCCTCAATCTCAGCGGCAGATGGACATTGTCGAACACGTTCTTCCAGGGCATCAACGTTGGCTCCTGGAAGACAAAGCCGATATCGCCCTCCGGCAGACCCCTGGAATTGATGCGCGAACTCGGMCAGTCGATCGTTCCCGAGGTGACATCGCCAAGACCGGCTATGATGCGCAGCGCCGTCGACTTGCCGCAGCCGGAAGGGCCGAGCAGGCTGACGAACTCGCCGCTTTCGACTGTCAGCGACATGTTCGAAAGGGCGGCAGTGCCGCTGGAAAAGACCTTCGAGACCGACTGCATGACAACAAGCGGCCGCTTGCGCGTCTCTTTCGGGGATACCGCCTGGGCGTCTGCTGGGAGCATTGCTGTCTCGTTCATGCGGGAGGATACGGCCCGCCACGTCCTTAATGGCGGACCAGGAAAGCCGTCGGTCGGACTACTTCTTCAGTGCCACGCCGGTGCTCTTGCAGACGAACTTCGTCGTAAACGCTTTGGTGTAATCCGTCTCCGGCTTGAAGACCTTGATCGCCACCATCTCGTTGAAGAACGTCTTGTAGTGCGCATCAGTGATGCAGCCGATGCCCTTGTCGAGGCTGTCGCCGGATTCGATGATGCCATATTCCTTCATTTTGGCGATGGAGTAGGCGAGCTGGCCATCCGTCATTTCAGGATTATCCTTCTTGATCAGTTCGTTCGCCTTTGCGTTGTCGCCGTAGAGGTAGTTGTACCAGCCTTCGATCGAGGCATCGACGAAGCGCTGCACGACGTCGGCTTTGCCGTCGATCATTGTCTGCGTCGTCGTGATCATCGTCGAGTAGGGCGAATAGCCGTTGTCGGCGAGCAGGAAGACCTTCGGCTCGAAGCCTGCCTGCTTCTGGATCTCGTAGGGTTCGGAGGTCAGGTACCCCTGCTGAGCAGAGTCCTTGTCTGCAAGGAAGGGGGCGGGACTGAAGTTATAGGGCTTGTACTGCTCGTCCTTGAAGCCTTTGAAGTTGGCCTTCATCCATTCGAAATAGGTGAGGTAGCCGTCCTTGCTGAGGAACAACGTTTTCAGCTTGGCGAGATCCTCGAACTTGTCGACGCCGTTATCCGGATGGGCGATCAGCACTTGCGGATCCTTTTGGAAGATCGCGGCGACATCGACCAGCGGAATGCCTTGCTCGACGGCGGATATCTCGCCCTGCGGGCCGCCCATGTAGAAATCGAGCTTGCCTGAGATCAGCAGCGCGCTGTTTGCAGCATTCGGGCCGCCCTGGACGATGGTGACGTCGAGGCCATATTTAGCATAGGTGCCGTCGGCGACGGCTTGGTAGAAGCCGCCATGTTCCGCCTGGGCAAGCCAGTTCGTCCCGTAGCTCACCTTGTCGAGGGCGAGCGCCGGCGAGGCGGCGGCAAGCATCGAGGCGAGGCCGAGGCAGCCCAGGAATTGCATCTTCGTCTGTGCTTTCAACATGGTTGGCAGTTCCCCTTTTGAGCCGAGGGAAGCCTTGCTCGGCCCCCTTTTGAGGGAATTTGAGCCATTGCCATGCGCTTTGAAAAGCATCAAAATTCGTGCGCATTGATGCCTTTTCGGCATCTCTGGGAAAGCTGAAGATAATTTGTGCGCCCTGCGCAAAATTTATGCATTGGAGAGATCATGTTGCACTCCAGACGCCTTCTTTACATCAACGAGATCGCCCGTTGCGGTTCGATCCGCAAGGCGGCCGCGCGCCTCAACGTGGCGTCATCGGCGGTCAACAGGCAGGTTTTGGCGCTGGAGGAGGAAATCGGGGCGCCGCTTTTCGAGCGGCTGCCGCGTGGCCTGCGGCTGACGGCTGCCGGCGAACTCTGCATCGAGCATATTCGGGACGTACTGAAGAATTACGAGCGCCTGGAGGGGCGCATCCGCAGCCTCAAGATGCAGCAGGCAGGAAAGGTGCGCATGGTGACGACCGTTGGGCTTGCCGCCGGGCCGCTGCCCGAAATCATCGCGCGCTTTCTTTCAGAGCATCCGCGCGTCTTCGTCCAGCTGCGCAACGACACCGGCGGCACGACGGCCAGCCCTGTTGTATCAGGCGAGGTGGATATCGGTCTGGGCTTCAACATCCCCGCCATGCCCGGCATCCGCACGCTCGGAAATTTCGATATCCCGATCGGTGTCGTGCTGCCGCCAGGGCATCAGCTGATCGGCCCCGGGCCGATCAACCTTGCCGATGTCACCCAGGAAAAGCTGGTTCTGGCGCAGCCGGGCACCAGCCTGCGCGAGGTGATCAACCTTGCTTTTGCGCGCCTGCCCATCTCGGTGGAGCCGGTGCTGGAAACCAATGCATCGGAGATGCTGAAACAGCTCGTCAAATGCGGCACGGGGCTGACGCTGCTCAATCCGCTCGACGTCATCACCGAATGCCGGCGCGGTGAACTCGTCTTCCGGCCGATCGCTGAGCCGCATGCGCGTTACCAGCAGATGAAGCTGTTTGCGCGCGCCCGCGCGCCCCTCGACGCGGCCACCAGCCTTTTCGTCGAATATCTGCTCGCCGAACTGCTCGGCCTGGTGCAGGAATTGCAGGCCAAGGGTCATATCCCGCCGGATGTGAAACCCGCGGCTGAGCCTATTTCACATAGAGATTTGAAAGCGGATAGGCCTTGAGATCCTGGAGCAGCTCGACGAACCCCTTGACCTGATGGCGGCAGATCGCCTCGCCCTTTTCGGCTTTGGCGATCGAGGCATTGCCGACCACGCCGAAGGGATTGAGGTCATGCGCGATCCAGGCCAGCGAATGCGGCGGCAGAGGCTGAAGAAATTTGGACTGCTCCCGCATCCATTCGGCCTTCGAGGCAAAGTTTTGAGCCTTGTCCATGCGCACCAGCTCGGGGCGGAAGTGCAGCATCAACGACGTCTCGACATCGCCGCCGTGGATGCCGTATTTGCTCTCGTGATCGCTGACCATGCCTTCCGGATGACCGAAACGGCCCCATTGCGTGGAGACCACCGCCATTTGATGGCGCACGCGCAGTTCACGCGCGACGATGCTCATGATGTCGACATTGCCGCCGTGGGAATTGACGATCACCATCTTCCGCAGCCCGGCTTCGGCAACCTTTGCGCCGATCGCCGTCCAGACCGGGATGAGCAGTTCGGCACTGAGCGACAGCGTGCCGGGGCCGTAGATGTGTTCGTTGGCCTTGCCGATCTCCTGTGTCGGAAGGACCAGGATGTCCAGATCCTCCGGCCGCTGCCGCTTCAGCTCCGCCAGCATGCCGGTCGCGATCGCGACATCCGTTGCGATCGGCAGATGCGGGCCGTGCTGTTCCGTCGAGGCGATGGGCAGAACGGCAATCGTGGTCTCGGGGGAGAGGCCGGCAAAGTCATATGTGTTGAGCTCGTTCCAGTAAAACGGCGTGGGCATGCGGTCATCCCTTTTCGTCACCTGCTTCGATAGGGAGTAGGGAATAAAGATAAGCCGGAAAAGCATCATTTTTTGCGCATGGCGATGCTTTTTTTCGCGCGCATCGGCGGGCGTTACTCCGCTGGCGCTTCAGCATCCAAGCCAATTTTACTGAATATGTGGCTCGCAGCATCATACGACCGCGGCTCGGGAATTCATGAGCCAGATCGATAACCGTATGCAACGGAAAGGGCCTAATCAGAGGGCGGAATTGCACTACCTCAGCAGACGGCGTTGACGCGCGCCTATGTCCAACGAGCAAGGTGGAGCAGTTCATGCCAAGCCAGACACAACTGGAACTTTCCCGTCGAGATCTGCTTATCTCGTCGGCCGCAACGATTGCGGTAACCGGAGCCGTCGCTCCCGCGGCGGCACAGTCCCCAGGAAATGAAATGGCCTATACATCGAAAGTTTCTTTCGCGGTTAACGGCGAGAACCGCGATCTCGAGGTCGACAACAGAACGTCGCTGCTCGACGCGCTGCGCGAGCACCTTCATCTCACAGGCACGAAGAAGGGATGCGACCACGGCCAATGCGGTGCATGCACCGTGATGGTCGACGGCCACCGCATCAACTCCTGCCTGACGCTGGCGGTCATGCACGAAGGCGATCAAATCACCACGATCGAAGGCCTCGGCCAGCCTGGGAACCTTCATCCGATGCAGACGGCCTTCGTCAAGCATGACGGCTTCCAGTGCGGCTACTGCACGCCGGGACAGATCTGTTCCTCCGTGGCGGTGCTCGAGGAGATCAAGGCGAATATACCGAGCCACGTCACCGGCGATCTTACGGCTCAGGCGGCTGTCACTTCGGCCGAGATCCGCGAACGCATGAGCGGCAATATCTGTCGATGCGGCGCCTATTCCAACATTGTCGATGCCATTTCGGAAGTTGCGGGGATTAAAGCATGAGAGCCTTCACCTATGAACGTGCCTCGTCCGTCGAGGCCGCGGCCAAGGCGGCGGCCTCCAATCCCGAAACCAAGTTCATCGCCGGCGGCACCAATCTCCTCGACCTGATGAAGCTCGAGATCGAAACACCAACGCATCTGATCGACATCAACGGTGTCGGCCTCGACAAGATCGAATCCACGCCGGAGGGTGGGCTGCGCATCGGCGCTTTGGTCCGCAACACCGATCTTGCAGCTCACGAAACTGTTCGCCGCGACTATGGCCTGCTTTCCAGGGCGCTTGTCGCAGGCGCCTCCGGGCAACTGCGCAACAAAGCGACGACGGCCGGCAACCTTCTGCAGCGCACGCGCTGTCCTTATTTCTATGACCCGAACCAGCCGTGCAACAAGCGGCAGCCAGGCAGCGGCTGTTCCGCAATCGGCGGCTTCAGTCGCCAGCATGCAGTGGTCGGGGTAAGCGACAGCTGCATCGCCACTCATCCGAGTGACATGGCCATCGCGATGCGGGCACTCGACGCCGCCGTAGAGACGGTCAAGGCCGACGGCAGTCGCCGCGCGATTGCGATCGCCGACCTTCACCGGTTGCCCGGCGACACGCCTGATATCGAGACTGTTCTCGAGCGCGGCGAGTTCATCACGGCGGTCTTGTTGCCGCCCCCGATCGGCGGCAAGCACATCTATCGTAAAGTCCGGGACCGCGCCTCCTATGCCTTCGCACTCGTCTCGGTCGGAGCCGTGATCCAGCCGGACGGTACAGGACGTGTCGCCGTCGGCGGCATCGCCCATAAGCCGTGGCGCATCGAGGCAGCCGAAGCCGAGCTGCCGAAGGGCGCGCGGGTGGCGGCGGGCGTCCTTCTTGCCGACGCCCATCCGACCGAACAGAACCGTTTCAAGGTCGATCTGGTCGAGCGCACGCTCGGCGCGGTCATTGCCGAAGCAAGGGGTTGAGCCATGCAGTTCGATACGCCAGCGACAACCAACCCGATCGACAATCTGAAGGTCGTCGGTCAACCGATCCACCGCATCGACGGCCAGCTCAAGACGACCGGCCGGGCGATGTACGCCTATGAGTGGCACGATCCGAACATGCGCTACGCCTATGGTTATCCCGTCGGCGCGGCCATCGCCAAGGGCCGCATCACGTCCATGGACGTCTCCGCCGCCAAGAGGGCTCCCGGTGTCCTCGCCGTCGTGACGACGCTTGACGTCGGCGAGCGGAAGAAGGGCAAGTTCAACACCGCCAAGCTTTTCGGTGGCGACGAGGTTCAGCACTATCATCAGGCAATCGCGGTCGTCGTCGCCGAGACGTTCGAGCAGGCGCGCGCCGCAGCCGCTCTGGTCAAGGTCGACTATGCCGAAGAAGAGGGTGCGTTCGACCTCGGCCAGGCAAAGGATTCGGCCGTCAAGCCGGATGAATCGCAGCAGCCCGACACTGCGACCGGCAATTTCGAGGATGCCTTCACGTCGGCTCCCGTTACTCTGGACGCGACTTACACGACGCCCGACCAGTCTCACGCGATGATGGAGCCGCACGCATCGATCGCAGCCTGGAACGGGGACGAGGTGACCGTCTGGACCTCCAGTCAGATGATAGACTGGTGGCGTTCCGACCTTGCGACGACGCTCGATATCGACAAGGAGAAGATCCACCTTATGTCGCCCTTCATCGGCGGCGGCTTCGGTGGCAAGCTATTTCTGCGGGCCGACGCCGTGCTGGCCGTTGTCGGCGCGCGTGCGGTCAAACGGCCCGTCAAGGTCGCCTTGCCGCGACCCCTCCTGATAAACAACACGACCCACCGGCCGGCGACGATCCAGCGGATTCGCATTGGAACCGAGGGTGACGGCAAGATAACCGCCATTGCCCACGAAAGCTGGTCCGGAGACCTTCCTGGCGGAGGCCTAGAGACAGCAGTCAACCAGACTCGTCTTCTCTATGCCGGGGCGAACCGGATGACGGCGATGCGGCTGGCAACGCTTCACCTCCCCGAGGGCAATGCAATGCGCGCTCCGGGCGAAGCGCCCGGACTGATGGCGCTCGAGATTGCCATCGACGAGACTGCCGAGAAAGTTGGTATCGATCCTGTCCAGTTTCGCATCGTCAACGACACGCAGATCGATCCGGAGAAGCCGCAGCGGCGTTTTTCCCAGCGCAATCTCATCGGCTGCCTCAAGCTCGGTGCAGAACGGTTTGGCTGGCGTGAACGGGGGAAGCCCGGTTCCAGGCGGGACGGCAACTGGCTGGTCGGCATGGGCGTTGCCGTTGCCTTCCGCAACAACCTCGTCCTTCCCTCCGGTGCACGGGTGAAACTGGACCGAGAAGGCGTCGTAACGGTGGAAACCGACATGACGGACATTGGGACCGGCAGCTACACGATCATCGCGCAGACGGCGGCCGAGATGATGGGGGTCGCGATCGATAAGGTCGCTGTCCAACTCGGTGACTCGCGTTTTCCGGTTTCTGCGGGTTCCGGCGGACAGTTCGGTGCGAACTCTTCCACGTCTGGCGTCTACGCAGCCTGTGTCAAGCTGCGCGAGGCCATCGCCAAGAAGCTCGGCTTCAACTCCGAAGACATCGTCTTCGAGAATGGCGAGGTCCGCTCGGGCAATCGTTCGGTGCCTCTTGCCGAAGCCGCCGGTCCGGATGGTCTTGTCGGCGAGGACACGATCAAGTGGGGCGAGCTCACCGAGACGCATCAGCAATCGACATTCGGCGCGCACTTCGTGGAGGTTGGCGTCGACATTGCCACCGGAGAAAGCCGCATTCGCAGGATGCTCGCAGTCTGCGCGGCGGGAAGAATCCTCAATCCGATCACCGCCCGCAGCCAGGTCATCGGCGCAATGACGATGGGGGCCGGCGGCGCGCTATCTGAGGAATTGGCGGTCGATACCCGTCGCGGCTTCTTCGTCAACCACGACCTCGCCAGCTACGAAGTAGCGGTGCATGCCGACATTCCGCACCAGGAGGTAATCTTCATGGACGAGACCGATCCGATGTCCTCGCCGATGAAAGCCAAGGGCGTCGGCGAGCTTGGCCTTTGCGGCGTCGCGGCAGCAATCGCCAACGCCGTATACAACGCGACCGGCGTCAGGGTTCGTCACTATCCGCTGACGCTAGACAAGCTCATCGGCGGCTTGCCGGACGTGGCCTGATCACGTCAATGGCGGTCCGAAAGCCGGACCGCCGTTAATTCCTGTAGGATTTCCCATGCATCACACACTTGCGCCCATCACGGCGCCAATTCCCGTCAGAGCCTCGTCCACCGACGATCCTGTGGAACTGCTTCGCTTCGCGATAGACGCCCATGGTCTTGGCGCGGCGGCACTGGCCACCCTCGTCGACATCCGGGGCGGGGCTGCACGCGCGCTCGGCGCTCATATGGCGGTTGCTGCAGACGGGCGGTTCTGCGGCTATGTCTCCGGCGGATGTGTCGAAGCCGCTGTCGCTTCCGAAGCGCTCCTGGCAATGGCGCAAGGGCGCGACCGCACGGTCAAGTTCGGCGACGGCTCGCCCTTCTTCGACATCGTCCTTCCCTGCGGCGGCGGAATCTCCGTCGCAATCCATGTCCTGAAGGATGTCGGAGCTTTGCGGCATGTTCTCGATTGTCTCGAACGGCGGCAGGCAGCCGGTCTTGCATATTCGCCGGGGCAGCGGGCGCTCAAACCGGTAGAGCCACTGCCACGGGCCCAATGGCTCGAGCAAGATTTCGTGACCGTCTACCGTCCCCGCACCCGCGTCGTCCTTTCCGGGCAGACGATCGAAGCGCAGGCCGTCGCGCGGCTGGCCGAAGCTTCCGGCTACGACGTGATTGCCATGGCGCCGGGCGGGGTCCGGCCGGTTGCCGACATCATCGATCCCTTCACGGCCGTCGTGCTCCTGCATCATGAGCTTGACGCCGAAGCTGCCATTCTCGAGATCGCCCTTCGGTCGCCCGGGTTCTACATCGGCGCGCTCGGCAGCACCCGGACGCATCGTCGACGGGTGGAGCGGCTGAGAGCCATGGCTTTCAGACGGGACGACATCGCTCGTATCAAGGCGCCMATCGGGATGTTCGGCCCGACGCGGGATGCAACGTCGCTCGCCCTGTCGGTTCTGGCTGATGTCGCTGCAGCAAGACTGGTTGCTTATGCTTAAGGCGTCGGTCGCGATCGTCATTCTCGCTGCCGGCAAGGCAAGCCGGATGGGTGCAGGCGGGAAACACAAGCTGCTGGCCGAGTTCGGGGGCGTGCCGCTCGTGCGGCGGTCAGCATTGACGGCGCTCGGTGCGGATGCAACGTCCGTTATTGTCGTCATCGGCCATCGCAGGAGCGAGATCGAGGCCGCGCTCGATGGGCTCGCTCTGACTCTCGTCGATAATCCCGATTACGCCAGCGGCATGGCGAGCTCGCTCATGGCAGGGTTCTCATCAAAGCGCGTTGACGGCGCCGACGGCATTCTCGTCATGCTGGCCGATATGCCCGGCATTTCCACCGCACACCTCAATGCCTTCATTTTCGCCTTTCGCAACGCGGGCGGCGGGGCCATCGTGCGCGCCGTTTCACAGGGCAAGCCCGGCAATCCCGTTATTCTGCCACGTTGTCTCAATCACGCAGTGCTGAGACTTGAGGGCGACGTCGGCGCGCGCGATATCATTGCGACGTCAGGTCTGCCCGTGCTCGATGTCGATGTCGGCGATGCAGCTTGCCTCGACGTCGATACGCCGGACGACATCGTGGCCGCCGGCGGCGCAATGAAGAACTAAGTCGCGGGATGGCAGCGAGATGGTTTTGCATTTGATCTGGAACCATCACGACTAAAGCGTCATCTGGCCGCCATGCTCGCGACCAGATCGCTGAACCTCTCGCCCTGAATGCCGACATGCCCCCGCAGCAGCCGGCGGGCCTCATCTCCATCTCCGGCAAAGATCGCATCGACGATGGCGCAATGTTCCAAGAAGGACGTCGACAGGCGGTTGCGCACGCGCAGCTGGAGGCGGCGATAAGGCCGCAGGCGCCGATGCAATTGCAGACATTGCTCCTCAAGGAAATCGCTTCGGCCGGCTGCGTAGATGGCCTTATGGAACTCCTCATTGTCGTAATAATAGGCGTCGCTGTCACCGGCAGCGGCGGATTGCTCACAGCGGGCGTGGGTGGCGGTGATTGCTTCTCGGGACGCCTTGTCCAGCCGCCGTGCGGCAAGCGAGCCGGCCAAGCCCTCCAGCTCTGCCATAACCTCGAACATCTCATAGACGCGGTGCGGCCCCGGATCGATGACGATTGCGCCTCTGCGCGGTCGAATTTCGATGAGGCCGATGGCATCGAGCTGCATCAGCGCCTCACGCACCGGCGTGCGGGAGACCCCGAAACGCGTCGCAAGCACCGTTTCGTCGAGCCGCTCACCGGGGGAGAACTCGTTGGAAAGAATTGAATTTTCAATCTCATCCCGAAGCCATCGGCCGACATTCTCGGACATTTCGTTTCACTTCCCTCATACAAAAACGCTATTCTTGTATACACGATTGTTGACCTCGTGTACGAAGAGTGGCATTCTACATACTAACGGTGAAACCCGACGATGGGAAGCAGCCGTCAAAAACGGTCACCCAGCCGGCCGGCAGAAGAGAGGAGAAATGGCATGTCTGAGGCTTCCTTCTTCACCGACATGCTGCAGAGCATCACGGATCGCGGACGCCAGCTTTTGTTTTCCGGCGCGCGCGCCACGCAGGTCGCAGCCAAGGTCGATCTCCAGACACTCTGTGAAATGCTGCTGTCGAGCCGGGGCGAGGCCTCGGGCATGGCGCTTGCGGCCGAGATACTCGATCGCTGGGGCGCGCTCGACAGCGAAGGCGCGCAGAGATTCCTCCTTATGCTGCATGAAAAGTTCGGGCCAGACACGACCAAGCTCGACCAGGCGATTGAAAATTACCGCGCCGACAAAAGCTCTGCCGCGATCATTACCCTTCATCAGGCAGCCGAGCCACGGCGACAGGAACTTCTTCGCCGATTGAACCACGCGCCGAACGGCACCGCCAAGCTCGTCCAGATGCGCCACCAGTTGCTCGCTTCCAAAGATCAATCCRCAGAATATAACGCGCTTGACGCCGACTTCACGCATCTGTTCGGCTCCTGGTTCAATCGCGGTTTTCTGACGCTGCGGCCCATCGACTGGTCGACGCCGGCTTACATCCTCGAGAAGATCATCAAATACGAGGCCGTGCACGAGATTGCCGGCTGGGAGGAGTTGCGCCGTCGTTTGGCACCGGCCGACCGCCGTTGCTTTGCCTTCTTCCACCCCCGACTGGCCGACGAGCCGCTGGTGTTCGTCGAGGTGGCGCTGACACGATCGGTGCCGAGGGCGATCGGAGATGTGCTCGACGAAGGGAGGGAGCAGATCAACGCCGACGAGGCGACGACGGCTGTCTTCTATTCGATCTCCAACTGCCAGGATGGCTTGCGTGGGATCTCGTTCGGCAACTTCCTGATCAAACAGGTCGTGGAAGACCYGCGCAGAGACCTGCCTGGCCTGAAGAATTTCGTCACGCTGTCGCCCGTTCCAGGCTTTGCCCGTTGGCTTGCCAAGGCACGCGCCTCAACCACCAACCGGCTCTTATCCGAAGCGGCCCGCGAAACGCTGATGTTGCTGGACGATCTCAAATGGTCTGACAACGAGAAGACGGCGGCCGAAGTGGAGCGCGTGTTGCTGCCGCTTGCGGCGCGCTATTTCCTGGTCGAACGGACGCCGGAGGGCCGCCCCGTCGATCCTGTTGCCCGTTTCCATCTCGGCAACGGCGCTCGACTTGAGAGATTGAATTTTCTTGGCGACCGCTCGACCAAGGCGATGCAGCAGGCACACGGCCTGATGGTCAATTATCTCTACAAGCTCGACGATATCGTGGCCAACCATGAGGCCCTAGCGCAGCGCGGCGAAGTGATTGCCTCACCTGCTGTCAAAAGCTTGCTCAACCAGAACGACGAAAGCCGCAGCGGCGGCAATGGCCAGCAAGGCTCCCGGCCATTCGCACAGATAATGAACTCGACGCTTGGAGGAGGGCGAAAGTGAGCAACCATCTTTTCGACGCCATGCGGGCCGCCGCGCCCGGCAACGCACCGTTCATCCGGATCGATAGCACGCGCACATGGACCTATGACGACGCTTTCGCTCTTTCCGGCCGCATTGCCAGCGCGATGGACACGCTCGGCATTCGCCCCGGCGACCGGGTGGCGGTGCAGGTCGAGAAAAGTGCCGAGGCATTGATCCTTTATCTCGCCTGTCTTCGAAGCGGTGCGGTCTACCTGCCGCTCAACACCGCCTATACGCTGGCTGAGCTCGATTACTTTATCGGCGATGCGGAGCCGCGTTTGGTGGTGGTTGCGTCAGCGGCTCGAGCGGGCGTGGAGACAATTGCCAAGCCCCACGGCGCGATCATCGAAACGCTCGACGCCGATGGCAGCGGTTCGTTGCTGGATCTCGCACGCGATGAGCCCGCCGACTTTGTCGATGCCTCGCGCTCCGCCGATGATCTGGCTGCGATCCTCTACACGTCGGGAACGACGGGACGCTCCAAGGGGGCGATGCTCACGCATGGGAACCTGCTCTCGAACGCCCTGACCTTGCGAGATTATTGGTGCGTCACCGCCGATGATCGACTGATCCATGCCTTGCCGATCTTCCACACCCATGGGCTGTTCGTCGCCACCAACGTCACGCTGCTCGCCGGCGCCTCGATGTTCCTGCTGTCGARGTTCGACCCGGAGGAGATCCTGTCGCTGATGCCGCAGGCAACGATGCTGATGGGCGTGCCGACCTTCTACGTGCGCCTCCTGCAAAGCCCGCGCCTCGACGAGCAAGCGGTCGCCAGCATCCGCCTCTTCATCTCTGGTTCGGCTCCACTGCTTGCAGAAACACATACCGAGTTCCAGGCCCGCACCGGTCACGCCATTCTCGAGCGCTACGGCATGACGGAAACCAATATGAACACGTCCAACCCCTATGAGGGGAAACGGATTGCCGGAACGGTCGGCTTCCCGCTGCCTGATGTGACGGTGCGCGTAACCGACCCCGCCACTGGGCTCGTGCTGCCGCCTGAAGAAACCGGCATGATCGAGATCAAGGGGCCGAACGTCTTCAAGGGGTATTGGCGCATGCCGGAAAAAACCGCGGCCGAATTCACCGCCGACGGTTTCTTCATCAGCGGCGATCTCGGCAAGATCGACCGGGACGGCTATGTCCACATCGTCGGCCGCGGCAAGGACCTGGTGATTTCGGGTGGATACAACATCTATCCGAAGGAGGTCGAAGGCGAGATCGACCAGATCGACGGTGTGGTTGAGAGCGCTGTGATCGGTGTGCCGCATCCCGATTTCGGAGAAGGCGTGACCGCTATCGTCGTACGCAAGCCCGGCGCCGTCCTCGATGAAAAGGCCATCGTCAGCGCGCTCCAGGACCGTCTCGCGCGCTACAAACAACCCAAGCGCATCATCTTTGCCGAGGACTTGCCGCGCAACACGATGGGTAAGGTTCAGAAAAACATCCTGCGGCAGCAATACGCCGATCTGTACGCAAGATCGTAAGGCAACCGCGCCCTCTGGGAGGAGGGTGCGTCGGCGTCTTGCATCAAATTTTGGAAACAACAACTACGACGCTGGAGGCGTCGGAGGGAGGGGAATCATGGGTATCGAATTACTGGCCATAGGCCTGCTGGTCGCCATGTTCATCATTGCGACGATCCAGCCAATCAACATGGGTGCGCTCGCCTTTGCCGGCGCATTTCTTCTCGGCTCGATGATCATCGGGATGAAAACCAGCGACATTTTTGCCGGCTTTCCGAGCGATCTATTCCTGACGCTCGTCGCCGTCACCTACCTCTTTGCCATTGCGCAGATCAACGGCACGATCGACTGGCTCGTCGAATGTGCCGTCCGCCTGGTTCGCGGGCGGATCGGCTTGATTCCCTGGGTGATGTTCCTGGTCGCTGCTGTCATTACCGGTTTCGGTGCTCTTGGGCCTGCTGCGGTCGCCATTCTCGCGCCCGTCGCGTTGAGTTTTGCCGTGCAGTACCGCATTCATCCGGTCATGATGGGCCTGATGGTGATCCATGGCGCGCAGGCGGGCGGCTTTTCGCCGATCAGCATTTATGGCGGAATCACCAACCAGATCGTTGAGAAGGCCGGCCTGCCTTTCGCCCCGACGTCGCTGTTTCTCTCCAGCTTCTTCTTCAACCTGGCGATCGCGGTGCTGGTCTTCTTCGTTTTCGGCGGCGCGAGGGTGATGAAGCAAGATCCCGCATCACTTGGCCCCCTGCCCGAACTCCATCCCGAGGGCGTATCGGCGTCGATCAGAGGTCACGGCGGCACGCCGGCAAAACCGATCAGGGAGCATGCCTATGGTACGGCGGCAGATACCGCGACGACCTTGCGCCTGAACAATGAGAGAATTACCACCTTGATCGGCCTGACGGCGCTCGGAATCGGGGCCCTGGTTTTCAAGTTTAACGTCGGCCTCGTCGCAATGACCGTCGCCGTCGTCCTCGCGCTGCTGTCACCAAAGGCTCAGAAGGCAGCAATCGACAAGGTTAGCTGGTCGACCGTGCTGCTGATTGCTGGGATCATCACCTATGTCGGCGTGATGGAAAAAGCCGGTACGGTCGACTACGTGGCGAACGGCATATCCAGTCTCGGCATGCCGCTGCTGGTGGCGCTGCTGCTCTGCTTTACCGGTGCCATCGTCTCGGCCTTTGCATCCTCGACCGCGCTGCTCGGCGCGATCATCCCGCTCGCCGTTCCGTTCCTCCTGCAAGGGCACATCAGCGCCGTCGGCGTGGTCGCCGCTATCGCCATCTCGACGACGATCGTCGACACCAGTCCATTCTCCACCAATGGCGCGCTTGTCGTCGCCAACGCACCGGATGACAACAGAGAGCAGGTGCTGCGACAGCTGCTGATCTACAGCGCGCTGATCGCTATCATCGGCCCGATCGTTGCCTGGCTGGTGTTCGTCGTGCCCGGGCTGGTCTGACGGCTGGCGGCTGCTCCCAAGTGTACCGAGCCCTGTTCGGTACACTTGGAGACCGTTGAGACCCGATCACTGAGAAAACGTTTTCAAGCAGGATCAACGGCTCGCTTCGAACCGAGCCTCTCCGACGGCGTTCGTCGCCCCCTCATGACAGTCTGCTGCCGGAGATTGACGTCTCGGGCCTCGCAGATGCATAGTTCGCAGAGCCAGTTGGCGAGCATTCGTCACCGTGCCGCAATGTAGAAGTGGGGACGTGCTCTTTGCTCACCCAAGACGCTACTTTTTTGTACCGGCAAGGCGCCTCCGCCTTGGACTCACGCGCTTTTGAGCTAGAGCAATTCCAGCAAAAGTGCGCAGCGGTTTTGCGTCCGGAATTGCGTGAAAACAAAGAGATAGAGCATTTCCGTGATTCGGAGAAAAACGGAAATGCTCTAGCGCGATCCTTCCATGGTTTGTCGGCATGCAGACAGTCGTTCTAACTGGTGGCTGCCAATGTGGCGCCGTGCGGTACGCGCTGGAGGAGCCCCCGCAAAACGTCCATATCTGCCACTGCCGGATGTGCCAAAAGGCTGTGGGCGGTCCGTTCGCGATCATCTGCCCGGTGATGAAGCCCGCATTTCGCCTGACGCGTGGCGCGATCAGCTATTTTCGCAGCTCGGACGTCGGCCGACGTGGTTTTTGCCGTGACTGTGGCACCCCACTCACCTTCGACTATCCCGATGGTGACGACATAGGAGTTTTGGTCGGCACCCTCGACCAGCCCGATCGCGCGCCGCCCGAAAACCAATACGGCAACGAGAGCCGGGTGTCCTGGTACGCCAACCTGGTCCAAGTGCCGGGCGAGCGACCGACCTACGCCGACAATCCCCAGATGTTGCACCGGATCAGCAGCACCAACCATCAGCATCCTGATCATGATACCGATCATTGGTCGCCGTCCGGCTAACCCTCAAACTCGTCCACTCACACAACGCGCGACTGGAGCGGCGATCCCCTCGGGCGGCTTGAAGCGGGCTGCAAGCCGTCGACCCGAGGGACCGCTGATTGTTGAGCGCCTTAGCGCAGTTTCTCAACGGCGACGGCAAGACAGGCCTTGAACGCGGCAAGATCCGTATAGAGCGCATCCCGCGCCGCGTCGCCGATGATCAGGACGCCACCGCGCCGCTCAATCCCGGCGTGCAGCATGAGATTGTCGGCCAGGCCGAAATCCTCGACCGCAATTCCGTTCGGGTCCCGCAGTCGACCTTCAGCATCATAGGCGACGGCCCCGCCATAAAGATCGCTCACTCGTCCGCTGTGATCGCGGGCCACATTCGTGTAGGCGAATACAGGCTTACCGCTTGCGCACATAAAGCCGAGTTCGAAGGCTGTCCCTGTATCGGCGGCAATGCCCCGAAAGGGCGTCAGATTGGCGATGATCGCGTCAGCCTCAATCATCATCTTCTCGTCCACCGCGTTTATCGCTGCCGCCCGCTCGCGCTTCGAGTTCGTGTGCGGGATTTCCAGATCGCCCGGCGAGAGCGGGATAAGTCCCGCCTCACGGGCAAGTGCCGCCTTGCGGTCGAGCATTTCGCGGGCGTTGGGAAGGAAGACCTCCGGACCGGCGAGATAAACTTTTTTTGTCATAAAATCGCACCTAAAGGGATGGGCTCGGCAACAAATACATCCTGGCTGTACAGCGAAGACGGATCACAATCCAGTGGGCGAAACCGCCCACTGAATGTCGACGCGCGGGCATTGGCCGCCGATGGCGCAATGAACTGACCTGCGGACAAGACGCGAGGTGAGAACCATTTGATGAAATGGTTCGAACTGCATTCTCCGCGGCTTTGAATTCGCCACTCTCAGCCGTGGATATGCCAAGCCGTCATTCCGCAGCCGATGGATCAACGCACCGACCTGAATGCCTCTCGCAGTTCCTCAGCGAAAAGCCTGGGCTGTTCCCAGGCGGCGAAGTGACCGCCCATATCGACACGGTGGTAATAATGCAGCGTGGGATAGGCCTGCTTGCTCCAACTCTCCGGCGCCTGGTAGATCTCCTTCGGGAATACGCTGATTGCCACCGGGATCTTGATCTCTTTGGTCTTCTGCGCGTCTGAGCTGAAGTTGTTATTATTGTTTTCCCAATAGAACCGCGACGAGGATGCCCCAGTGTTGGTCAGCCAGTATAATGTGATGTCATTCAGCATTTCGTCCTTGGAAAAAACGCGCTCGGCAATGCCCTCGCTGTCGCTCCATTGAGCAAATTTTTCGTAGATCCAGGCAGCCAGACCCGACGGCGAGTCGGAAAGCGAGTAGCCGATCGTCTGCGGACGCGTCACCATCACGGCTCCATAGGCGGCATTCCGGCCGAAGAAGGCGCTCAACGATTCATAGGCATCCCGCTCGGGCGCCGACAGTCCCGCAGGAGCCGGGTCTCCACTGTTGATCGCCTTGGTGAGATTGCCCGGAACGGTCGCCGGCATGTTGAGATGGATACCAAGCAAGCCCTTCGGTGCCTGGCGCGCCAGCGCGTCGGAGATAACGGAACCATGGTCGCCACCCTGGGAAACGTAGTGCGCGTAGCCGAGTCGCTTCATCAGGATGTCCCATGCCCGCGCAACGCGGTCAGGCCCCCAGCCAAGCTCCGTCGGCTTACCCGAAAAGCCGTAGCCGGGGATGGAAGGGATGACGACATCAAATGCGTCCTCCGCTTTACCGCCATAAGCAGTCGGATCTGTAAGAGGGCCGATCGCCTTGATGAACTCGAAGGTCGAACCCGGCCAACCATGGGTCAGAATGACCGGAAGGGCGTTGGGATGACGCGACCGCACATGGATGAACTGGATATCGACCCCGTCGATCGTTGTGATGAATTCCGGAGGTGTATTGAGCTCAGCCTCGGCCTTGCGCCAGTCGTAATCAGTGCCCCAGTAACGGACCAGATCCTGGACGCGCGAAAGCTGAATGCCTTGCGAGGCGTCGCCCACGGTTTCCTTGTCTGGCCAACGCGTTTCGGCAATGCGCTTGCGCAGGTCGTCAAGCTGTGACTGCGGAACATGGATCTGGAACGGGCGGATCGTTTCGTCCGCCTCGATCGGCGTCGCCGGCCCGTCCGATGTGACGTCGGCGGCACTCGCTGGCACAAGATAACCGGCTGGGAACAGCAACATTGGTCCAACCGCCATCACCATTGCTCCGCGGACAAGCCGGCGCCAGGCGAGAATATTGTCAAACTTCTTCATGAGGCACTCCATGTTCTTGTCGCCCGGGGCGACATTTCGTGACGGAGTGATGTTTGACGGGTGTGCGTATCTGGCATGTTTCAAGAAATGCCAAAAACGTATCAGAGTGTGGAGTGGTGGCTACACAGCGGCGGGAACGCGATCGTCAGAGAACGACCTGGCCCTACGGCGCCTGAATAGGAAATCAAACACCTATTCCTGTCTGCGGAGGCTGCCCAGCATAGCTTTGAATCCCGCTACCGCCCGCTTCGAAACCGCCTCCGGATTCTCGGCATTGGCGATCCACAGCGCCATATGGCTGCTGGCGCCATTGATGAGGCGAGCTGCGGTTTCGGTGTCGATGTCGATGATCTCGCCATCGGCCTTGAGACGGTCGAGGCTGCGGGAGAGGGCGGCGATACAGCCGGGGGTGTTCTGCCATTGCGAGATATCGCCGAGGACAGCCGGGCCATCGCGAAACATGATACGCTGGATTTCGGGCTCGAGCGCCATTTCGATATAAGCGGAGCACTCGTCGACAAAGCCCTGCCAGCGCGTGGGAGCGGCGGCCGAGACCTCGTTCAGCCGTTCAGTCATTTCCGCGTCGATTTCGATGATCACGGCCTGGAGCAGACCCCTCTTGTCACCGAAATGGTGATAGAGGGCGCCGCGCGTCAGTCCCGCCTCGCCGGTGAAATCGTCCATCGAGGCTTCCGCGTAGCCGATCGTGCCAAAGGCACGCCGCCCGGCTGCGATAAGTTTGCCGCGGGTCTCTGCGATCATCTCCTGGCGCGGTTTGCGCATGGCTTCCCCATTGGCATACGCCGCGTATCTTTTTCATTGACATACGTGGCGTATGCATTATCTAAACACATACGCTCCGTATATAAGTSTTCTATCCGATAGCTGGAAGGATCGTCCCATGTCAAATCCGTATAGACAAATATTCGCGGCACCTGGGGCCAAGGGCTTCTCCGTCGCCGGCTTTTTCGCACGCCTTCCCATCGCCATGGCGCCGATTGGCATCGTCGCCATGCTCTCCCAGGCACATGGCGAATATTGGCTGGCGGRCGCCGTGTCGGCGACCTATGCGCTCACCAATGCGGTGATTTCACCGCAGATTTCGCGAGCAGTCGACCGGCTGGGCCAGACGGCAGTGGTCGTTCCGACAACCATCGTATCAGTGCTGGCGTTCATCGCGCTGATCTCCGCGGCCAATCAGAACTGGCCGGTGTGGACGCTCTTCGCCTCAGCCTTCCTTGCTGCAGCCATGCCAAGCATCCCGGCGCTGATGCGGGCGCGCTGGACGGAGATCTTTCGCAACCAGCCCGAGCTCAACACCGCCTTCGCGTTCGAAAGTGCCGCGGACGAACTGGTCTATATCGCCGGTGCCTCGCTGTCGGTCGGGCTGGCCGTCGCCCTATTCCCGGAAGCCGGCATGATGGTGAGCACAGCTTTTCTAGCGCTCGGGACGTCCGCCTTCATCGTGCAGCGCGGCACCGAGCCGAAGGTGCGTCATGTCGCCGGCGCGGCTTCGGTTGGTTCCGCGATCCGGCAGCGTCCGGTGCAGATCATTACGCTCGCGCTGATCTTCGTCGGCGCGATCTTCGCAACCGCTGAAGTGAGTGTTGTCGCCATCACCAAGGAGCTTGGTCAGCCGAATGCGGCAAGCCTGGTCATCGGTGTCTATGCGCTCGGTTCCTTCCTATTGGGTTTGATCCTCGGCGCTCTTAATCTGCGCATCCCCTTGCACCGTCAGTTGCTGATCGCTGTTGCGACTCTCGCACTGACCTCGCTGCCGCTTCTCGTCGCTGGCAGCTCGGTAACCCTGCTTGCTGTCGCCGTCTTCGTCAGCGGCATCGCGATCTCGCCGACCTTTATAACGGCCTTCGGACTGATTGAGCGTCGTGTGCCGGAATCGGTGCTGACCGAGGGTGTCACCTGGGTGATGACCGGCATCGGCATCGGCATGGCGCTTGGCGCCTTCGTCTCGGGCTGGGTCGTCGACACCTACGGTCCCCAGAGCGGGTTCTGGGTGTCTGCGGCCGCCGGGGCAGCGACCGTCCTGATCATTGCGCTCGGTCAGCGCACACTCTCGGGAGAGTGCACCGACGGGGAAGATTGCGTGATGCTAGAACCGGCGCAATAGCAGGGCAGGCGGTAGAAAGGAACAACGCAGGAGGCTTCTGAGCACCGCAATCAAGCGGAAACGGAGTTTATAGGCAGGATGCAAAATGGGCCGGCATAACCGGCCCATCCACAATCAATGCTGCTCGACCGGCGCCGGTATCGCAGCCGGCGAGCCTTGTCGTCCAAGCCGGTCGGCTACCAGCATCGACAACATCATTTCCACCAATCCGTTTGCGCCGCCCTTCTCGCCGCCGCCACCGCCGACCTGGATCTGCGGCACGAGCGGCAGCCTGCCATTCTCGATCGCTTCGGCAAACCGCATCAGCACCTGCGAGTTGAGCTGGTAGTCCGGGCCACCGAAGGCCGCGACCTTCTTCTCCGTGGCTTCCGCTTCCGCCAGACCGACGGCACGCACCTTCTGGGCATCGGCGAAACCGGTCGCCTTGATACGCTCGGCATCGGCAAGCGCGATCGCCTTGATCCGGTCGGCCTCGCCCAGGCCGGCGAGCCGGACCTTTTCTGCTTCGGCCTTGGCGGTGACCTGAATGGTCTCTGCCTGCTGGCGGGTGCGGGCGAGCTGCGCCTTACCCTCGTTTTCGCTGATCTCGATGGCGAGCGCCGACGTCGTGATCTTGGCCTGCTGCTCGGCCAGCGCCTCCTTCTCGCGCAGCGTCCGCTCCTGGATCGCTGCAGCTTCCTGCAGCCTGTAGGTCTCGACCTTTTCGACCGCGATCTGGCGTTCGCGTAGCTGGATCAAAATCTGCTCGATACTGTTCTGGCCATTGCCGGCGCGCGGCGTACCGATCAGCACTTCCTGCAATTCGAGACTGTAGGAGGCGAACTTAGCGCGCATTTCGTCGCCGGACTTGCGCTGGATTTCGCTGCGTTCCTGCAGGAGTTCAATCAGGGTCTTGGTCTGGGCGATGTTTTTGAAATAGGCCGAGACCATCGGATCGAGCGTCTGCTCGACCAGCCGTTTGATATCGCCGAAGCGCTGCACCACCAGCGGCGCCTTCATATAGTCGATATGCACGACGACCGAGAGCGGCAGGACCGGCTCGAATGCGTCCCTGGTGATCAGCGACACTTCCGAAAGGTTCTCATCGAGACGATGTTCGCCGAACTGCTCCTTCGTCCACTTCAGCACGAAGTTGGTCGTCGGCACGATGACGATGTTGCCCGCATAGGTGTTGAACGCGTATTTGCCCGGCAGAAGCGGTGTCGACCAGACACCGCGCGAACCCTGTTCGACCAGTTCGCCGTGCCTGTAGGACTGGCCGGAGACATCCGCGCTACGGCGGCCGGTATAGGAGACGACGACACCCACGGTGCCGACGCCGATGATCGTCTTTTCGACCAGTTCGACAGTCGCGAAAATGCGGTTGAGGAAGTAGCTGCCGTCAGCAAGCACCTGCAACTGCCGGCCGCGATAACCGCCGCCGTTGAGGAATTTCTCGGGATCCTGGAAATTGTTATGAAAGTTCGGGTCCTTGGGATCATTGGCAACAGTCGGCGCAATGATCTCGCCATCCGGCAGCGCCGGGCCATCATGGATGGTGACGATGCCGATCATGTCATCGGCATCACGAATGACGACCGGCTCGAAACCATCCCGCTCTGCGATCATCTCCGACATCTCCGAAAACAGCTTCTGTTCGGAGGCGTTCAAGTTTACGGCATAGTTCGATTGCGCAGTGAGCACGATGAATTGTGCGAGGTTGATGGCATAGGTGCCTTCGCGCAGGATCTTGCGCTGCGGACCTTTTTGGCCGCCCTTTTCAAGAAAAGCGCGCACGTCCTGGAAGTCGTCAGCCTCGGTATTCGACGCCAATGTCTGGGTTGGCGGTAGCGACATGCCATCGCGGGCGAAGACATAGCCGATCTGGCCCTGCGGAATGGTCACCAGATTGGCGCGATGCATCGAATATTGGAACGGCATGAAGAAATGCAGGCCGCCGCGCACGACGTCCGGCTGGAAACCGGCCTCACCGCCAAGTGCGATGAAGCCATTGTTTACGGAGCCACGGAAGCTCCACAGCTTCTCGAGGATGCCAAGCCTGTCGTTGGGGATATAGCGGATCACGCCGCTCCACCAGAACAGAATTGCAAGCACGATGATGAGGGCGACGATTTCGATCGCCAGCCATTCCATCGGACCAAGATATTGAGCGGTGTCCATATTCTCTCTCCACTGGGCGCACGGGTTCGTCCACCCGACGGCCATCCGGTTGGTGTTGGTTGCTAAGACGGGGAGATTGCGCGCCTATACGTACGACGCACGAAGTGCGTGTCGAACGTTTGGGCTGCTCATTGTCTGGGAAAATGACCGCGCGTCCCGAGTCCCCACCGAGGAACGGCGTGGCCGTGAGTGTCTCACATCGGAGTTGCCTTGATAGACATGCGATGAAGGACGTAGGAGTTGCGCCTATAGGTTTAAAGATGTTCGATGCGGAAATCAGGCAAGTACTTCCAACGATTTCGATATTTCGAGCATTMAATTCTACTGAATTATGCAATTTGAGCTTGATTGTTTCGGCCGGCGTTTTCTCTGCCAAGCATCTGCAAAGTTTGAAGATAGTACTGTTGGTTGCTCATCAACCCAACCACCACCACCTCACGGCACCTGCGCCCCGCTCACCGCGACATAGACCGAATAAACCGACCGCGTCGCCGCAATGAACAGCCGGTTGCGTTGGGGGCCGCCAAAGGTGAGGTTGGCGACGGTCTGGGGTACGCGGATCTTGCCGATCAGTTTGCCGGTCGGGTCGAAGCAATGCACGCCATCGGCCGCACTTGACCAGAGGTTCCCGTTCACGTCTGTGCGAATGCCGTCCGGGATGCCTTTGTCGATGAGGCAGAAGACGCGGCCGTTCGTCAGCCTGATGCCGTCGATCACGTCGAAAGCGCGGATGTGACGTGGCAGGCTTTCGTCATGGCTGGCCGCCGAATCCGCCACATAGAGGATGGTCTCGTCGGGCGAGAAGGCGAGGCCGTTCGGCTGTGTGAAATCCGTGACGACAGCAGCAAGCGCGCCGGTCGTCGGATCGAGCCGGTAAACGTTGCGCGTCGCCTGTTCCGGCTCGGCGCGAAAGCCTTCATAGTCCGACATGATGCCGTAGGTCGGGTCGGTGAACCAGATCGAGCCGTCTGACTTCACCACCACGTCGTTCGGCGAATTGAGCCTGGCGCCCTCGAAACGATCGGCGAGCACGGTGATCGAGCCGTCGACCTCGGTGCGGGTGACGCGGCGCGTCCCATGCTCGCAGGAGATCAGCCGTCCCTGCCGGTCGCGCGTATGGCCGTTGGTGAAGTTGGAGGGTTGCCGATAAACGGAGACGCCGTTCTCCGGCGTCCATCGCAGCATGCGCTGGTTGGGTATGTCGCTCCACAGCAGCTGGTTGGCGTCGTTGAACCAGACGGGGCCCTCCGCCCAGCGGCAGCCCGAATAGAGTTCGTCGAGACCGGCGCTGGTCACGATCATCTGCCGGAAGCGCGGGTCGTGGATTTCGTAAATGCTGGCCTCGGCCATGGCGGTCTTCCCGTTTATCGCATGCCGGCCCGGCGACCGCCGGCGAGCATGATGACGCTGATGATGATGAGGCCGGTCATGATCAGGCGAATGCCCGCGCCGAACCCATAAGTATTGAGCATGGAGACGACCAGGAACATGAAGAGCGATGCGCCCCAGATCCCCGGCACGTTGGAATCGCCGCCGGCGACTGCCGTGCCGCCGATCACGACGACAGCGATCGACATCAGCAGATATTCCGAGCCCATGTTGAGCGCTGCGCCGCCGGAGAAACAGGCGAGCAGATAGCCTGCGACCGAAGCGAGCACGGCGCAGAAGAGATAAGTGACGAAACGCGTGCCGTCGACCGGTATGCCGGCCATGCGCGCTGCCGGCATGCTCTGGCCGATCGCCGAGATCCAGCGTCCGTAGATCGTCTTCTCGAGCAGGAACCAGGCAAGCAGCGAGATGAGGAATGCGACGATTGCCACATTCGGCACGCCGAGCGTTTTCGACGTGGTGAATTCCGCCAGCACGCTCGGAGGCTTGATGCGCAAGCCCCGGTTCGTCCAGATCGCGGCGGACTGCACGATGAAGCTCATGGACAGCGTGGCGATGATCGGCGGAATGCGCAGCGCCTTGATGAGCGCATAGTTGCCGAGACCAACGACAAGACCGATGACGATGGCGACGAGAAGGCCCGGCAGGATCATGCCGTTTTCGACATTCATCAGCTTCAGCGCCACCGTGCCGGCAAGCGTCATGGTGGCGGGAACTGAGAGATCGATGTTGCCGGGGCCGAGCGTGATGACGAACATCTGGCCGATGCCGACGATGACCGAGAAGGCCGCGAAAGTGAGTGCTGCCTGCGACAGGCCAAGCGTGCTGGCGCCGAGCGTCACCATGATCGTCAGGAACCAGACGACAAAGGCGGCAAGCCACGACCAGATCCAGGGTTTACGAAATAGGCGAAGGAGCGGGGTCATCGGCGTTTCTCCCGCTTCTCCAGGCGGTTCAGCATCAGGCGGAGTGCCAGCACGATGATCAGGATCGCGCCTTGAGCCCCGATCTGCCAGTCTGGCGAGATGCGCAGGAAGGACAGGAACGAGCCGGCGAGCGTCAGCGTCAGCGCGCCGATGACGGCGCCGATCGGGGAGACGCGGCCGCCAATGAACTCGCCGCCGCCGAGAATCACGCCGGCGATCGACAGCAGCGTGTAGCGCAGCGCGATATTGGCATCGGCCGAGGTGGTCAGGCCGACGAGGGCGATGCCGGCGAGCACCGCAAAGAGGCCGGCAAGACCGTAGGCGGCAGCGCGCGCCCCGACAATCGACCAGCCGGCGCGCTCGACCGAACGCTGGTTACCGCCGATGCCGCGCATCAGCACGCCGAGCGACGACCGCATGACGAGAAGATGAGCGACGGCGGCGATGACGATGCTGGCGACGATCGCCATCGGCGCCAGCGGCGGCTTCACGGTCATCAGCCAGCGCACCCAGTCCGGCGCCTGCCCGCCCGGTGCCGGCAGCAGCAGGACGGCGAGGCCGCCCCAGACGAAGCTCATGCCAAGGGTCACGACGATGGACGGCAGGTCGCGCAGATAGATGACGATGCCGAGCGCTGCATAGGTTGCGATCGCGCCGGCAAGGATCAGCACGCCGGTCACAGGGGCATCCCGCAGAAAGGTCGCGGTGACGCAGGCGATGAAGCTGACGAAGGCGCCCATCGAGAGATCGAGATCGTTCACCGCCATCACGATCATCTGGGCGATCGTCGCAAGCGCGATCGGCACAGCCAGGTTGAACAGCAGGTTGAGCCCGACATAGCTCATGGCGCGCGGCTGCAGCCAGAAGACGGCGGCGAGCAGCAGCGTCAGCGACAGGGCGGGAATGGCAAGTCGCAGGGCGTCGGACGACAGCCGGAACGTCATGCGGCGGCCCCCTCGAAGGAGGCGGCGATGATACTCGTCTCGTTGACGGCATCACCGGCGAGTTCGGTGGTGATGCGGCCTTCGCGGAAGACGTAGACGCGGTCGCAGAGGCGGACCTCGTCCATTTCGGTCGAGTACCAGATAAAGGTGCGGCCGCGCGCCGCTTCCTCGCGGATGATCGCATAGACCTCCTGCTTGGTGCCAACATCGACGCCGCGCATCGGATCGTCCATCAGGACAACAGGTGCGCGCGTCGCAAGCGCGCGGGCAAAGAGGACCTTCTGCTGGTTGCCGCCCGAAAGCGACAGGATGCGGTTGTCCATATCGGGGGTGCGGATCTCGATCCTGCGCTTCCAGTCGGCGCCTTTCGTCTCCTCTTCGTCCGCGAGGATGAGGCCTCGCCGCGACAGGTCGCCGAGCGAGGCGATGGAGAAGTTGCGCAGGATGCTCCAGAGTTCGAAGACGCCGTTGAGGCGGCGGTCGCCGGCGACGAAGGTGACGAGCGGATCGCGCTCGGGCAGCCAGTTGCCGGACTGGGTGGCATGCAGGGCAAGCAGGAGTTCGGTCTGCCCATGGCCCGCCAGCCCCGCCAGTCCGATGATCTCACCCTTGCGGGCCGCAAAGGAAAGGCCCTTCGCCTGATGGGACAGAATGAGCGGAGCGGTGGATTGTTCGCGCACTGATCGCTGCCCGGTCTCCTCCTTCGCGACGGTGCCCATGGTTTCGACGAGGCCGTGATGGTCGAAGCCCTGCGCCGGGCGTTCGGCGACGACGCGGCCGTCCTTCATGACGACGATGCGATCGGAGGTTTCGAGGATCTCATGCAGGATATGCGAGATGAAGATGACGGACCCGCCCGTGGCAATGAAGYGGCGGACATGGTCGAGCATCTGGCGGGCAAGGCTTGCATCGAGCGACGAGGTTGGTTCATCGAGGATCACCAGCCGCGGGGGAATGCCGGCGTCGGAAAAGGCCATTGATATCTCGACCATCTGCCGCTCGGCGATCGAAAGATCTCCGACGGCCCGGCTGCTGTCGATGCCGTGGCCGGGAAAGACCGCGTCGAGGCTCGTCTCGATGATGTTTGCAGCACGCCTGCGCCAGCCGAAGCCGCCGAGATGGCGATGCATGATGCGCGTGTTCTCGACGATCGAAAGGTTGGGGCAGAGCGAAAGCTCCTGGAAGACGCAGCGCACGCCGCGGGCACGCGCCGCGTTGATGCCATAACGCTCCAGCCGCTCGCCGTCGCTCGCCACGCTTCCTTCATGCGGCGTGAGACCGCCGTTGATGACGCTGACGATGGTGGACTTGCCGGCGCCATTGTGTCCGACAAGCCCGACGCATTCGCCCGGCATGACGCGAAGGGTCACGCCATCGAGTGCCCTGACCGCGCCGAAACTTACCTTGGCGCCATCGACGGCGATCACCGCCTTCAAAACGTCATCCATGCTGCCCGCCATGCCTGCTTGAAAAAAAATGCCGCGCGACCTTCTGCGGCCGCGCGGCAGTCGCCGGGAGAATTACTTTGCCGACTCGATGACCTTGATTGCGTMTGCCTGCGTGTATTCCACGTTGGCGACGCCGCCGGCCTGGGTATTGGCGAGGTTGGTTTCGAGATTGTCCTGGTCGATGCGCAGGAAGGGCACGACGAGGTCCTTCTTGACTTGCTTGCCGTCAAGGATCTGCTGTGCCACCCAGAAAGCGAGTGTGGAGACGCCTGGCGCGATGGATACGGACATGGTCTCGTAACTCTTCGCTTCCTTCTGCTCCTTCCACCACTTCAGTTCGTCCTCGCGGTTGCCCATGATAATGATCGGCATCTTCCGGTCGGTTGCGGCAATCGCCTGTGCGGCGCCATAGCCGTCACCGCCCTGCGTTACCACGCCGGCGATGTCGGGCAGGCTCGGCAGGATACCGGCAACAGCCTTCTGCGCCACGTCCTGCGCCCAGTCTCCGTGAACGGAGCCGACAATCTTGAACTGCGGGAACTGCTTGACACCCTCGTGGATGCCGGCCGAGATTTCGTCATCGACGAAGACACCGGCAAGGCCGCGGATCTCGAGCAGGTTGCCGCCGTTCGGAAGTTTCTTCGACAGGTACTCGACCTCACTGCGGCCCATTTCCTTGAAGTTGACGGCGATACGCCAGGCGCAGGGTTCGGTGACGATACCGTCGAAGGACACGACGGTGATGCCGGCGTCGCAGGCTTCCTTGACCGCACCGTTCAGCGCCGTCGGCGAGGCGGCGTTCAGCACAATGGCGTCATAACCCTGCAGGATCATGTTCTGGATCTGCGCGGCTTGCTCCGTCGCCTGGTTCTCGGCGGTGGTGAAAGGGTCGGCTGCGGCAACGGTGCCGGCCTTCACGGCTTCCCCCGTCACCTTGCCCCAGCTCGTCAGCATGGCCTGGCGCCATGAGTTGCCGGCATAGTTGTTGGAAAGGGCGATTTTCTTCGCCGATGTCTCGGCGAAGGCGGAAACGGGCATCGCGGCGCAAGCAATAGCGGCCGATGCCAGAAGCATCTTACGGATTGTCATATCTTCCTCCCTGATGATCGCGCTGGTCGGCGGATCGCTTCACTCCTGCCGGCCCAATTGGGTCCGAGTGAAAATTGTTCTTGCACTGAGCTTCCTCCTCTCAGTAAGGGCAGGATGCGGGAGATCGACCGGCCTGTACAGGGGCAAGGCGGCAATCCGTTTGCGGGATTTGCGCAACAAGCTGCGGGTTTACGCAAGACGGCGGCGCTTCCGCGAGCGCTTACTGCGAAGGGTCGCGGCGGGTTGAGGAGCCTGCTGCCGCCTCGGGGAGGAACTGACGATGCTGCATCTCGTACCCGCAGCCATGTTCGACCATTATCTCGGCATTTCCCGGCTGCTCGCGGGCCAGCTCGACTTCCGCTCGGCTATCCGTTCCGTCGCGGCCGAGGTCGCCCACATCATCCCGCACGACCACCTCGATGTCTGCGTGCTGCTTGAGGGCGGCAACTATCACACGGCCTACGAGACGGGCATCGAGACCGCCTGGGGCGGGCTTGCCGGTGCGCCTGTTGTCAACAGCCCCATCCGCGCGCTGCTCTGGGGCGAGGTGGACTTTCTGCTGGCGGACGACGCCATGACCGACCCGCGTTTCCACTTCGAGGGCGCGTTCAAGCGGCCGATCGTCGAACAGTCGCTGAGGAGCCGCTTGCATGTGCCGATGAAGGTGCAGGGCACGATCATCGCGGCGCTTTCCTGCTCGTCGCACCGGGCGGGCGTCTATACGATGGAGGATATCGAACGCGCCCGCATCATCGCCGACCTGCTGACGCCCTATTTCTTTGCGCTGCAGGCGGCCGAGCAGGCGCAACGCTCGGCCATTGTCGAGGCAGAGGCCCGCGCCCGCGAGGAGGGCTTGCGGCAAGGTGCACTGAAGCTTACCGAAGCCCTGGAGCAGGAACGCCAGCGCATCGGCATGGACCTGCACGACCAGACGCTCGCCGACCTGACGCGGCTCGCCCGCCGGATCGATCGGCTGTCGCGCCACGGCGAGGTGGCGCCCGAGACGCTGGAGCCGATCTCCCGTTCCCTGCAGCATTGCATGCAGGATCTGCGGCAGATCATCGAGCAGGCAAAACCCTCCGTGCTCCAACTCTTCGGCCTCGCCCAAGCGATCGAACATCATCTGGACCGATCGACCCGCGACAGCGGATCGGGGATCGAATGGGGCCTTGTCGACGAGACGCACGGCGCACTGGAGCGACTGGAACCGACCGTCAGCGTCGCGCTGTTTCGGATCGCCCAGGAAGCGATCAACAATGCGGTGCGTCATGCCGCGCCCCTGGCCGTCACGGTGCGGCTCGAGGCCGACGAGGAGCGGCTGTCGATCGAAATCTCCGACGACGGGACCGGGCTCACCAAGGCGCGGGGACGGATCGGCGGCGGCATCGACAATATGAAGACCCGTGCGCGGCTGATTTCGGCGCGGTTCACGACCGGGCCTGGCCACAACAATCACGGGACTGCAGTGCGCGTCGTGCTGCCGCTCGCACCGCACGACCCGGCAATCGGGCCAAACTGAGGAGAAGGGCGCCATGAAGGTTCTGATCGTCGAGGACGACCCGCTGCACCGGTCCTATCTGCACGAGGCTGTTAATGCGGCCCTGCCGGAATGCGATACGGTGATCGAGGCGGAGAATGGGACCGTCGGCGAGAAGCTCGCCCGCGACCACAAGTCGGCGCATATCGTCATGGACCTGCAGATGGCAAACCGCAACGGCATCGAGGCGGCGCGCACCATCTGGAAGGAGCGGCCGGAGACCCGCATCCTGTTCTGGTCGAATTATTCGGACGAGGCCTATGTGCGTGGGGTCTCCCGCATCGTGCCGGATGGCGCCGCCTATGGCTATGTGCTGAAATCCGCCTCCGACGAGCGGTTGAAGCTTGCGCTGCGTTCGATCTTCATCGAGAGCCAGTGCGTCATCGACCGCGAGGTGCGGGGCCTGCAGCAGAAGAGCCTCGGCCAGACGAACGGCTTTACCGATTCCGAATACGAGATCCTCGTCGATATCGCCCTCGGCCTCACCGACCGGGCCATCGCCAAACGTCGGGGCCTTTCGCTGCGCAGCGTGCAGAACCGCCTGCAGCAGCTCTACGACAAGCTCGACGTCTACCAGAGCGGCGGCGACGACCACGAGGACGGCCGCTTCAATCTGCGCGCCCGCGCCGTCACCGTCGCTTTCCTGCGCAAACTCCTGAACTACAGCGCTCTGGAGCGGGCCGAGGCAGAGCTGCAGGAGTGGCTTGATGGAAAGTAGTTCCGGACCTGCGCGGAATGGCTGGGGATCGGAGACATGGCCTGCGGCGCCTGCCTATCACGGCGCATGAGCCAGCGCGATCGCGTCGGCGGCTTCCTCACAGCGATCATTGAGCGTGCTGGTGGCGACACGGATATGACTGCTTGGCAGGACGGAGAATTTGCTGCCCGGATTGACGGCGATATTGCGGGCGGCGAGCGTCACCATCGCGAATGGTTCGGAGACGACGGGCACCCAGAGGCACAGGCCCTGGCCAGCCGGTATGGGTATTCCCCGTTCGCTGAGGGCATCGGCAAGAGCGTCCCGCCTCTGCTGATAGATCGCGCGCGCCTTGCCGATAAGCTGCCAGGTTGCCGGATCGCGCAATAGCCAGGCGGCGGCACCTTGCAGGATACGGCTGGTCCAGCCGGCGCTGAAGGAACGGTAAGACTGGATCTGGTCGACGATTGGCGCGGAACTCGACAGGACCGCGAGACGCAGATCCGGGCCGAGGCTTTTCGAGAGTGACAGGATATGGATCGTCCGCTGCGCAAATCGGCCGCCGAGCGACTGCGGAGCCGCCGTCGACACGTCACCGACGCCATCGTCCTCGATGATAAGCGTATCGCTGTCTTCCAGCACATCGCCGAGCTGATCGAGGCGGGATGAACTGACCGTAACGCCGGTCACCGAATGCAGCCGCGGCTGGAACAGAAAAGCCGCCGGACGTTGCCGCAATGCCTCGCTGAGCGAAGCCGGCAGGGGGCCGTCGCCGTCGCAGGCAACAGGGATGATTTTCACGCCGAGATCTTCCAGAATATCGAGCAGTCGCATGGCGGTGGGATGTTCGATCGCGACCGAGGAGCCCGGGGAAACCAGCGCATGCAATATCGTATAGACGGCGTTGTAACCGCCATTGGTGGCCAGAAAGGCTTCCGCCTCATAGGGCCATCGCTCTGAAACGGCGTCCTTCAACTCAGGCACGATCCGGCTGCGCTMATAGCTGTTGAGGTCATCGACGGACGCACCATAGGCCATTGCTTCGGCCAGGCGCGGAAGAAGTGCTGCATCCGGCCCGGCCAAGGTAAGGTCGAGCACACCTGCCCTATAGTTTCCCGAGCTGGCGAGGCGTTCCGGCTTGGCGACAAAGCGGTCGCCACTGACCCAGGTGCCGTTGCGTCCCCGGCCGCTGATGATCTTCTGCCGCCGCAAATCGCTCCAGGCTTCGGAGATCGTCGCCGGACTGACATGCAATTCGTAAGCGATATCGCGGATCGCCGGCAGGCGCGTCCCAATCGGCAGGACGCCGGCACGGATCAGCGCGCTCGTTTCGAGAGCGATCCCCCGGATGCTGCGGTCGGCTATTTTTTCGGCAAACCAGGAGGCTTCGACTGTGTCGCCCATTTTTTTCTCACTTTAAATGTTCAATAACGTAATAACATTTGTGCTCTCTATTTTGAACATTTAATTTGTCCCTCGTCGAGCCATTTCAGTGAGTTTTTGCATGCCTGTGACGCTTCGCATCGCCCTTCGAGACTGGGATTACATGACACCGCTTGTGCTCGGTGACGTCAGTTCTACCCGTCTCGATATCAAAGTGGATCGCGTGAGCACGCTGGTCTCCAGCCTCGCCGATGATGCGGCGCATGACGCCGCGGAACTGTCCTTCAGCCGCTATTCGCAGATGCGTCATGATGGCGATGATCGGATCGTCGGCATGCCGAACTTCATCATGCGCGGCTTCCGCCATCGCTGCATCATCACCACCAAGGACAGTCCGATCCGCACGCTGTCTGATCTGGCCGGCAAGAACATCGGCGTGACCGGCTGGCGCGATTCCGGAAATATCTGGACCCGTGCCGCTTTGCGCCGGGAAGGTGTCGGCGTCGAGGATGCCATGTGGTATGCCGGGCGCCTGACGGAAGCTCATCCGATCGCCGACCGGCTCGATGGTTTTGGACGGCCCGGCCGCATCGAGGCCGCTCCCGGTGAGCGTCCTATGGTCGATCTGCTGCTGGATGGCGGGCTCGATGCCGTGTTCACGCCTTTCATGCCGAAGGGTTTCTTCGATCAGGAATCGCCGCTCCGCCAAGTGCTGGATGATTTCCGCGCCGCTGAAGTCACTTATTTCCACGACGTCGGCTATATCCCGGGCATGCATCTGATCGCCTTCAAGGCTGATATCGTCCAGGAGCATCCCTGGATCATGGATGAACTCAGCGAGCTGATCGACGAGTCCCAGCGCCTGTGGCTGGAAAAGCGTGAGAAATACGCCGACACCACGCCCTGGATGATCGACGAACTGCGCCGCTGCGCGGCCGACCTGCCGCCAAGCTGGAACATCAGCGGGCTTCCCGAGAACGAGGCAATGATCGCCGATTTTGCCGAAGAACTTTACGAACAGAAAATCATGCCGCGCCTTCTGACGCCCGCTGAGTTGTTTCCGTGGCACGCCAAGGCGCGCTGAACAAGGCCTGGGGAAACTCTTCGCAGGCCTCATCGTTGAATCACCATTTTCGCAAACCAAAAAAAGGGGAATGACATGCACTCGAAACTGATCGCTTCCGCCGCCCTGCTGGGTCTGATGATGACGACTTCGGTCTTCGCTGAGGAAACGGCCGTACCAAAACAGACCGTCAACGACGCGCTTCGCGCCCGCCTGCCGGAGAAGATCCGCACGGACGGCAAGATGATCTCCGTCAACAACGGTTCCTTTCCTCCCTATGAGATCGTCACCGGCACGAAACTGACCGGCGCCAGCGCCGACCTGACTGATGCGATCGGCCAGATGCTCGGCGTCGAGATCGAGCACGAAACCGTCAGTGGATTGACCGCATTGCTCGCCGGCATCAATTCCGGCCGATACCAGTTCGCCTTCGGCCCGATCGGTGACTTCAAGACCCGTGAAGAGGCCAACGATTTCGTCGACTGGGTTCAGGAATTCGTGGTCTTCTCCGTCCAGAAGGGCAATCCGAAGGCAATCGCTTCGCTCGACAGCGCCTGCGGCAACCGCATCGCCGTCATGGCCGGCGGCTCCGCCGAAAAGGTGATCCAAGTCCAGGCCGAAAAGTGCAAGGCTGACGGCAAGCCCGCGCTTGAAGTGCAGTCCTATACCGACCAGCCGAGCTCGATCCTGTCGGTCCGCTCCAAACGCGCCGATGCCTTCTTTTCCTCGCAGGCGCCGCTGACCTATTTCGTGTCCCAGGCAAACGGCCAGTTGGAACTGAGCGGCGTCGGCCAAAAGAATGGCTTCGACGACCTCTATCAGGGCGCCGTCGTGCCGAAGGGCTCGCCGCTCGGCCCCGTTCTGCTCGACTCGATCAAGGCGTTGATGGATAACGGCGCCTATGCCGCCATCATGAAGAAGTGGGGTCTTGAGAACAACATGATCAAGCAGCCCGGTCTCAATCTTGGTGGAGCTCTGCCGAAATGAGCAATGACCGCACGACTGCCGCATCGTCGTCTGGCGGTGCGGACTTCCGCGATGTTGCTCATGCCCACAAGCCCTTTCAAACGGGCCGGCTCCTCTTGTGGGTGGTCGTGCTCCTGATTGCTGCGAACTTCCTGTGGATCGTCGCCCATAACGAGAATTTCGGCTGGCCTGTCGTCGCGGCTTATTTCTTCGATCCGACTGTTATCAACGGCCTTTACGTCAGCCTGGGCCTGACAGTGGTCGCGATGGCCATCGGCATCGTGCTCGGCCTCGGACTGGCGATCGCCCGGCTGTCGAATGACCGGCTCGCTCGGTCGCTAGCATCGCTGTTCATCTGGTTCTTTCGCGGCACGCCGCTCCTGGTACAGTTGATCTTCTGGTACAATCTCTCGACCCTCTTTCCCGAACTTTCGATCACCATTCCGTTCGGCCCGACGCTCGCCAGCTGGGAGACCAATTCGGTGATCACGCCGATGACGGCGGCAATCGTCGGCCTGGCCTTGAACGAAGCGGCCTACATGGCCGAAATCATTCGCGGCGGCCTGCTCTCGGTCGATCGCGGCCAGTTCGAGACGGCGGAAGCGTTCGGCATGACCAAGGCGAGGGCGCTGTGGCGGATCATCATTCCGCAGGCGATGCGCTCGATCGTGCCGCCAACGGGCAACCAGTTGATCAGCATGATCAAGGCAACCTCGCTCGTCAGCGTCATCGCCATGGCCGATCTGCTCTATTCCGTCCAGTCGATCTATAATCGCACCTTCGAGATCGTGCCGATGCTACTGGTCGCGGTCCTCTGGTACCTCTTCATCACTTCCATCCTCAATCTCGGCCAGAGCTATATCGAAGCCTATTACGGCCGTAGCGAGCGGCGCAACAATGCCGCTGCCGCCAAATCCGAGACCCTTGCCGAGGAGGCAAGCCATTGACCGGTGCCGAAATTGCAAAGCCTCTCGTCAGAGCCCGCAACGTCCACAAGTCCTTCGACCAGCTCGAAGTGCTGAAAGGGATCGACCTCGACGTCATGCCGGGTGAAGTCGTCGTGGTGCTTGGCCCGTCCGGGTCGGGAAAGTCGACCTTCCTGCGCTGCATCAACCATCTCGAAGCGATTAATAAGGGGTTCATCGAAGTCGATGGCGAGCAGATCGGCTATCGCCTCCGCAAGGACCGGCTGGAAAAGCTGTCCAGCAACAAGATCGCCAGCCAGCGGCGCAAGATCGGCATGGTGTTCCAGCAGTTCAATCTCTACCCGCATATGACGGTGCTGCAAAATATCGTCGAGGCCCCGATCGGCGTGCACGGAGAAAATCGCAAGGCCGCGACGGAGAACGCGATGCGGCTTTTGGAGCGGGTGGGCCTGTCGGAAAAGGCGGGGAGCTATCCCCGCCAGCTCTCCGGCGGTCAGCAGCAGCGCGTCGCCATCGCCCGCGCCCTGGCGATCAAACCGAAGCTGATGCTGTTCGACGAGCCGACATCTGCGCTCGACCCAGAACTCGTCGGCGAAGTGCTGGCCACCATGCGCGATCTCGCCAAACAGGGCCTGACGATGATCGTCGTGACCCACGAGATCGGTTTCGCCCGTGAGGCGGCCGATCGGGTCGTGTTCATGGACGGCGGCAATGTCGTCGAAATGGGCAAGCCCGAGGATGTCATCGGCAATCCGCAACATCCCCGGACCCAGGCTTTTCTCGCCCGTTTTCTCTGACCGGTGTCAGCTCGCGGCTTCGACCCCTCGGGCCGAAGCAATGGTTCTTTTCGATCAAAACTGGATGTTTTCATGCCCACGCTCGACAATGCCTATGCCCGCCTTTCCGATTTCGAAGCCATGGAGGCGGAGCTGAAGGCGACCCGCCAGCACCTACATGCCCATCCGGAACTTTCCTTCGAAGAAGCGGAAACGGCGCGTTTTGTCGCGGAAAAGCTGGAAGGCTGGGGTTATGACGTGACCCGCAATGTCGGCGGTCACGGCGTTGTCGCTCGCCTCAGCGCCGGCAAGGGCAGCAAGGGCATCGCCATCCGCGCCGATATGGATGCGCTGCCGATCGCTGAAGAAACCGGACTTGCCTATGCCAGCGGCACCCCCGGCAAGATGCATGCTTGCGGCCATGACGGCCACACGACCGTGCTGCTCGGCGCGGCCGAATATCTCGCCCGTACCCGCCGCTTCAACGGCACGGTGACGCTGATCTTCCAGCCCGCGGAAGAGGCGGGCAAGAATAGCGGCGCTCAGGCGATGATTGCCGACGGCCTGTTCGAGCGGTTTCCGTTCGACACAATCTTTGGCCTCCACAACCACCCTGGTGCTCCGGAAGGCACCATTCTGCTGCGATCCGGTCCGATGATGGCGGCGTCGGATACCGTCGAGATTACCATCAAGGGCAAAGGCGGCCATGCCTCGCGGCCACACCTGACCGTCGATCCCGTGGTCGTGGCGTGCAACCTCGTCGTCTCGCTGCAGACGATCATCTCGCGCAACCTCGACCCGACCCAGACCGCGGTCATTACCGTCGGCACGATCCATGCCGGCGATGCAGTCAACGTCATTCCGGAATATGCCAAGCTCGCATTGAGCGTGCGCTCCTTCGAGCCCGGCATTCGCGACCTCCTGCAGGAACGCATCACCAAGCTCGCCCGCTCGGTGGCAGAAGGGCACAATGCTTCGATCGAGATCGACTACGATCGCGGCAATCCTGTCGTCGTCAATTCGCCTGATGAGACAGATTTTGCCCGGATCGTCGCGGCGGAACTGATCGGCGAAGACAAGGTCGCGACCTGCCCGCTCATTCCCGGCAGCGAGGATTTCGCACACTTTCTCGAGCACAAGCCGGGCAGCTTCCTGCGTCTCGGCAACGGCATGAATTCCGCCATCCTGCATAGCCCCAAATATGATTTCGCCGATGCCAGCCTGACGGTTGGCGCAGCCATGTGGGCAAGGCTCGCGGAACGCTACCTCCAGGATGACGCCTGAAGTCCCGGTCGCCAGCTTGACCGCGTCGCATTTGGAGCTTGCACTTTCTGTAGCGCAAAAGGATTTTGTAGCGAGAACATCACTTCAACATCTCGCCGCAATCCAGGATGCGCAGCATGATTGCCAACTACAACGACGCCGGACTCGACTTGTCTTACGATCTCGAATTTTACGCATTGATGGAGGACAGCTTCGAACGAAGCGTGGGACGCCGCCTGACGCCGGAAGGCCGGGGTGCTGAATGGCTTTACGACCAGTCGCCGGCCGTTGTCCTTGCTCACAACACCGCCGCCGATCCGCGCTTTATCTACGCAAACCGCGCCGCCCAGGCCTGTTTTGAATATTCATGGGAAGAGTTCATCACTTTGCCATCGCGCCTTTCGGCGGAGGCACCCGATCGCGCGGAACGTGACAGGCTGTTGAATACCGTGGCGGCCAACGGCTTTATCGCCGACTACCGCGGACTTCGCATTGCCAAGTCAGGGCGGCGTTTCTATATCGAGAACGCCATCGTCTGGGATCTCGTCGACCGCAGCGGATGCCGTCGCGGTCAAGCTGCGACATTCGATTCCTGGCAAGACGTGCAGGCGGATTGAGCGCCGACTGCGGAGACGCCGACCACGCGCCGGATATGTTTTGGCGACTTTGCAAACTATGTCGTTTGCCATTTGGTTGCCAAAAAACCATGATTGCGTCACATAGATCGCACATCGACACTCGGCATTAAGAATTGGATCAACGCTGAATGCGCATAGCCTACGTTTTCTTTGGTGCATTTCTTGCAATTGCACAGTCCGCATATGCTGAAGTCGCATCACCGCCTGTTTTGGCGCCGCTAAAGCGACAAGCGCAAGCCGCTGAGTTGAGCGCGCAATTTCTTTCGCGGTATAGCTACAAGCCCGTTCCACTTGACGACGCCTTGTCGGCCAGGATCATGGATCAGTTCATCAAGTCACTTGATCCGGACCGCATGCTCTTCCTCCAGACTGATATCGACAAGTTCATGTCCGGTCGCAGCGAGATCGACGATGCGATAGAACGGAAGGACTTGAAGATCCCGTTTGCGATTTTCAACGCCTATGAACAGCGCGTTGTCGACCGCATGAACTATGCGCGCAGCCTGCTGAAGCAGGACTTCGATTTCAGTGCGCAGGAAAATTATTCGGTGCTGCGCGATAAAGCGCCGTGGCCGCAGTCGAAAGCCGAGAGCAATGAGCTTTGGCGCAAGCGCGTCAAGAGCGACTGGTTGCGGTTGAAACTGGGCGGCAAAAACGACGCGGCGATTCGCGAAACACTCGACAAACGTTATGAAAACACCCTCGAGCGCGCTTACAAATTTAAAAGCGACGACGTTTTCCAGTCGTTCATGGACGCCTATTCAACGTCGATCGATCCGCACACCGACTATTTCGGCGCCGCCGCTTCAGCCGACTTCAATGTCTCGATGAAGCTTTCGCTGTTTGGTATCGGTGCTGTGCTGCAGGAACGCGACGACTACACGACGATCCGTGAGCTCGTGCCTGGCGGGCCGGCGCAGCTGTCCGGCAAGCTCGCGGTCGGAGACCGCATTACCGGCGTTGGTCAAGGCAAGGATGGGGCGATCAAAGAAGTGGWGGGCACGCGCCTTGATGAAGTCGTGCAGATGATACGCGGAAAAAAAGACTCCGTCGTGCGGCTGGACATCCTGCCGGCAGATGCCGGAGCAGATGGCACGCATCGCGTCATTAGCCTGGTGCGCGATAAAATCAGTCTCGACAAGCAGGCTGCCAGGAAGACTGTGCTGTCCGTGAAGGCGGGCGACGCCACGCGTAAAATCGGGATCATCACGCTGCCGGTATTCTATGAGGATTTTGAAGCCAAGCGCAAAGGAGACCAGGATTACAAAAGCGCAAGCCGCGATGTCGCCAAGCTTCTCGACGAACTGAAGGAAGAAAAGGTCGACAGCGTTCTCATTGATCTGCGCAACAATGGCGGCGGCTCATTGGACGAGGCGATTGATTTGACCGGTCTCTTCATCGGCAATGGACCGGTCGTTCAGCAACGTGGCAGCGACGGCAAGATCGAGGTCAAAAGTGCTGAGCTTGCAGCGCCTGTCTGGACAGGCCCGATGGGTGTCCTGATTAATCGCGGCTCGGCCTCGGCTTCGGAGATCTTTGCCGCGGCAATCCAGGACTATGGTCGAGGCGTGATCGTCGGCGAACCTAGTTTCGGGAAAGGCACCGTTCAAACCGTCGTCGATCTTGACCAGATTGTTCGCAACAGCAAACCGGAGTTCGGGGAGCTAAAGGTGACAATTGCCCAGTTTTTCCGGGTCGACGGTGGTACGACGCAGTTGCACGGCGTGACGCCTGATATCAGCTTGCCCGGACTTTCCGATCCGACAAACTTCGGCGAGACCAGTTATGACAATGCCCTGCCGTGGGCGCAGATCAAGCCCGCGAACTACACGCCCGCCGACACGATCACGACGTTGCTGCCGACGTTGCAAAGCCGCCATGATGCGCGGGTTGAGAGCAATCCGGACTTCCAACGCCTGCTAAAAGACATTGCCGACCTGAAGGCGCAGCGTGAGAAAGGGGTTGTTTCTCTCAATGAATCCGAACGTCGCAAAGAAGCGGCTGCTCGCGAGAAACGGTTCAAGGATCGAGCGGAAGAAGGGGATGGCGAGGATCTTGGAGATGATGGCCTGGAGGCAGGCGAGCGCAGCCTGAGCGCTGATATTGCCATCGAGAATGCCCGCAAGAATGCAAAAGACGTCTTGCTCGACGAGACCGTCGCCATTCTTGCCGACGAGGCGGATTTGCAGGAAGGCGTGCTAAAGGCAGCCACAAAAGAATCAGGAAACACGAACGGAAAATAGTCATTCCCGACAGGTGTAGATTCAGGTCCTGCGACAATATAACGGGACGCGAATGTGCAACGACAATATCTTCACGCACGCTTGTGCAGCGGATGTGATTGTCTTTAGAGCCGCCAGTCCGCTTTTCCACCTCAATTGTAGGGGCGAACGCTGTCCACTGGTTGTTGCTTGACGCTCCACACACGCTACTTCACAGTTACAGCGTTGAAGGTGAGTCGGACAGACTGTACCGTTTTTCGCATCCGTTGCTCATCTCAGAGGGAGGCGTCAGCAGGGTTGCTTGGTCCGCGCCCCGACCGACACCGGTTGATCGCACATAGGATCGAGATTGATTGAGTTCGAACTCGCAGCCGCTCCTATTTGCTTGTGAGGTCGCGCCGTGGATAAAGTGCCATCAGCAGTCGATCCTCCTCGCGAAAGTTCGCGTTGGCAGCGGATTTTCGCAATGCCGAGGAACCGCTGGTCCCTCTTTTGGCCAGGGCTTTTGATATCAATTTTGCTTCTTGCAGGCATCGTTTTTTTTTACCATGAAATCCACGACCGCGAAGATCTCGGGCGCGTTGAAAATCGCGCTCTCAATAAGGCTGCACAATCATCTCGCATAGCCGTCCGCCCGGATCCGGCGGTTCCTTCTCCTCTCCCGTCGACGTCGATATCGCTGCTGCTGATCGAAGTCCCGAAGCTGGAGCTGGCAAGTCAGTTTATGCGGGTGTGGCGCGTCTCGGGACGGAATATGTGCGGCGCTCTTCGAGAGGCCGGCATCGAGATGAGCGAGTGGAAAGCCGCATCGATGCGCAATCGCAGCTATGAATGTTATTTTCAGCGCATCTACCAAAGGGACGAGGTACGTCCCCTCAGCTCAACCTTCGTTAAGGTTCGTGGAGATGAAATGGGCGATATTCTAGAGATCCGCGCCAAGATCATTGGGCCGTCGACCGACGCTCAGGGGCGTCTCGCCCCGGCCATCCTGCGCATTTTCGAGATCATTGTGAAGCAGGCGTGCTGGCATGATTTCGAGGATACTCTTGCGTCGATCCAAAACCTTCAAAATGTCGAATACGAACGGTTCGGCTCCTATCTCAGCTTCACGCGCGAAGCCGGGGGCGACAATAACTTCAATTTTGTTCTTGGTCTTAAGGCGACTTCAAGTTCGCAGGTGAAGACCAAGACGTATTTTTCGACTGAGCGCTGGCTAGCCGCAAGAAATTCCCGCAATGTTCCCGCAAACCTCATCCTCGCGGACCGCTTGGGCACGTCGAAATCAGCCAATTGCGCTCAATGACGTCGCAAGTGCCAGTCACATCCAGGATCAGGCGGGGGCGGTTCGCCCTCTTTGTTATTACGCCGATTTTATACGATTGATGATTGTTAAATGGCAGCAAATGCAGGCCGAAAATACGGGCATGAAAAGGAAGGTCCCAAGCGGTGAGTGGGATAGCGGCAGGAACGACCAGTCGCCTTGCTGAAACTGAGGCATCGCCAAGTTGGAAAGGCCGGCTTGCGCAACTGCTGCCTGCCCCATAGTTAGACCGGTCGCAATCAGCGCGATATGCGCATGGATGAATCCAGACCGGTGGTGTCTTTGCGGCTGCAGGGCCACTCGAATCCCGAAAATCGATGCGAGCATCAACAGGACCGTAGCGCTCCATATTCCAACGCCGGGTGCCGCCAAAAGCAGATAGATGGGCTCGCGCATGACCGGAAGTATCGTCATATGCAGCCACCAGGCGGACGCACTTGATGGGTGGCTTTCCAACAGTGGTATGCTGAGAACGAAGATCGATGCTATCGCGTAAGCCAGTGATGGCGCAAGTCGCATCAGCGTGGAAATAGCGATCCGCATACAGCGTTCCATCCTTTGACCTGACGAGCAAGGTAGGCGACGTTGATTAATTTTCTACGCTGAGAATCACTGGGGACACGATACCAACTTTGGATAGTTGGCGTTTATCACCTTGGCGCGTTCCGCGCGAGGACGGTATCTGTCGCTTTTTTGCGACTATTTGCTCAAATTCTTGAGTTGTTAGCTTTTTTTTACGATGATTTCCGGTGAACGCATCCGAATGTTGGGTAAGAATGTCTGATGGGGGATCAAGTTGCCAATGTTGCAAATCAGAGCTGGGACTAAATGCATTGCGTTTTTGATAGCGACTGGCGTGATCTTAGCTGGTTGCCAGTCATCCAGCGTTGATGGTCTGGCTGCTTATGGCGATAGTGCAAAGACCCTCGAGGATGACTCAGCCGTCGCCTTCTATAAGAACGACGAGTTGATAACCACTGGCAAACTGCAGTTTCAGGAAAAGAACTACGGAAAATCCTACGCCATTTACAAGCGAGCGGTTGACGTTTTTCCGCAAGATCCGGCCGCTTGGCTAGGCTTGGCAGCCTCCGCCGACATGGTTGCCCGCTTCGACACCTCCGACCGCGCCTACCAGCAACTCTCGCGAATGATCGGCAATACCCCAGTCTACTACAATAATATCGGATATTCTCACCTATTACGCGGTGACTTGCGCACTGCAAGACGGTATTTCCTGAAAGCCTATGAGCTTGATCCCGGAAATGAAGTCACTGCCCGTAACCTCGAATTGATGAAGAATAGCGTGAATTACGCTCAGCGGGGATAGGCCCTGCAGCGATCGGCAATCTGGGTCGAGATGAGAGCGCCCTTGTCGCATTGCGAGCATCGGCACACCTAAAGCGCGTCGCGATCTTTCAGGGTCGCTCCCCGCGCTTTAGGTCCTTGTTTTTCCGCATGTCGTTATCGCAAAACCGCTGCACACTTTTGCGCGACATGCTCTAGCAGCATCCACCGATTGCTTTGGAGATTTCGGCGAACGCGGTGTTTACCGGGCTTTCCGAAGGATGAGCTGGCCTTCCGGCGAGAGTGTGCGCTCGTAATGCGGCAGGTCACTGACAGCAATGCCCCCGGCTTCGAGGGACGCAAGGCTGCTATCCGAAGCTTGAGCTTCCGCTGGCACGGCACGGGGTGCGAAAAATTGTGCTGGCTCCTTGCCGGGTGCGCTAAGGACCAAAGCTGAACCCATGCGAAGACCGCTTGTGTCGTTTCGCCGTTCGTTCATCATAGTCTTTTGCAGCCCATCCATCCCCAGGCGGATAAGGGCGACTTCGTCAGCCTTGGCATTATCCGCGATGTTGCGCGACTGCTTTTCCATTTGTCCCCTGAGGCCATCGATCGACCTCTTAAGCGCGGCGATGGTCTCGCGGCTCTCGCGAACATCCGCTGAGTTTTTGGCGGTATAGATGAGAACGCCAGCATTCACAGGCAAGAGCATCAGCAGCAAACCGACGAACAGCGGGCTTTTTGAGCCCCTCTGCTCAATCGCTCGCAAATTGCTTGGTGTTGCGCGGTCTGCTTCGACCTCAATACCCGGAATGCTGGTCATTCGTTTACTCCCCCGTAAGTCATCAAATCTGCGTTGGACACATTGTCCACGAACACGCCGCGTCAGTGACAAGCCCGCATCATTCCGACGTAAATACACCTTCCCACGCCCGTTCGAGCATGCCGAGCGACGCGATTCCGGCTATGCCGTTGAACTCGCAGTAAGAACTGACGAAATCCAGAAGATATTTGGGATGATAGCAAGACGCTAGCACATCACCGTTATACTTGCGATCGTAGAACAGATTCAGGTCTGGATCACAGACAACCAATCCGGTGCCGCTGGCATACGATTTGAAGATTCTGATATATTCGTCGCGCGACGGAGTGTTCACAAAGATCTTGTATTTGAGGCGCCGCAAGCCCGCCTCATCAGAAAGATCCTTCGGTGCGATATTCGTCGAAAATACGACCAGCTCGTCAAAGGGAACCTTGAACTTCTTGCCGGTGTGCAGCGTCAGGAAGTCATATCCGCGCTCGAGCGGCACAATCCAGCGATTGATGAGTGCCTGCGGCGCCACTTGTTGTCGCCCGAAGTCGTCGATGATGAAAACGCCGCCGGACGCCTTCAAGTGTATGGGCGCTTCATAGACATTCGGTCCTGCGTTGAAGGTGAGATCGAGCTGATCGAGGGTCAGTTCCCCGCCCGTCTTGATCACCGGACGGCGGCATTCGATCCATCGTTGATCCGCTTTCGGATGGGATCCTGTGTCAGCCTCCGATACGGGGTGATGCACTGCTTCGTCATAGAAACTGATGACATGGCCGCCGACCTCGATGGCATAGGGTACCCATATTGTTTGGCKGAACAGTTGCGATGTCCGCTCGGCAATGCTCGTCTTTCCGTTTCCGGGTGGTCCGTAAAGCAGGATAGAGCGACCGGAGTTGATGGCCGGGCCGAGCTTTTCGACTAAGGCGTCTGAGAGCACCAGCCCGTCGAGGCTGTCGGCCAGCCGCTCGGGGGTCACGCGCTCGTAGTGGATGGACTGCAAACCGACTTGCCGGCAGAAGGCATCCAGCGACACCGGTGCGGGCCCAACATATTGGCTTTGACGGGACGCCGCGTGGGCATATTCGACCCCCTTCATGGAAAGCGCATATCGAATATCGGATCTCACATCCTCGCCAGCCAGGCCGCGCGCCTCGAGGTATGCGAGTTTCACGAGTTCCTTGATCAGGATATTGACGACCACTTTCGGCAATTTCATCCGGTCGGCCAGATGAGATGCCGTGGTCGTATCCTGCTCGGCTGCACATTTTGACGCCAGCCGAAGGAGGAACGACGGATCCAGTCCGGCTTGTTCCAGGCTTGTCGGTGCCATCGGCATGCGCGGATCGACAGAGATGATGGCATCGTTACGATCCTGTTCGAGCGAATACTGCATACGACCTCGCTTGGCTCAACCGCCGGGGTTCATGCTGAGAAGAAGACTGATGACACGGATAACAACGGGAACGAGAACGATGATGAGGCTTACCGGAAAAAGGAACGCGCCGAGCGGCAGCAGCATCTTGACCGGCAGGGCGTTTGCCTTTTCCTCCGCGCGAATAATGCGGAGGTCGCGCATTTCCTTGCAGTAGACCCGCAACGTCTGCGTTACGCTGGTCCCGAGCTCCTCCGATTGGCGGAACAGAACGGATAGCGCCCGGGCTTCATCAATCCTCAGGCGGACGGCAAGGTTGGCGAGCGCTTCGCGCAATCGCCGGCCACCTCGTACTTCCAGCATCATGATCGAGAGGTGCAGGCCGAAGTCCTGCCGCTTGTCGACGAATTCCCGGGCAACACGGTTCGCCGCCGCCTCAATGCTCATGCCTGCGTCGAGGCAGACGATCAGCATATCCATGAAATCGGGAAAGAGGCGGCGGTATTCCCTCTCCTTGGCGGCGCCGCGCCGGTCGATATAGATGTTGACCAGAATAAAGGTCATGCCCGCAGCAAACATCGCAACGATCAGCGTAGCGAACCGTGACATGTCCGGTATGGCCCAATTCAGAGCCCAGACCGCCGCGACCAGCACGCTGATACAGACCACCGCGCGAACCACCTGGAAGGTGGTCACGGCGCCAGCGGCGAAATAGCCCGCCCTGATCAGCCGGTTCTGGGTGGAGTTCGCATTCGTGTCACGTCGCGTAATCTCGAAATAACGACGGATCAGGCGGTTTTCCGCCTCGCCTAGATCGGCGATCGTCGTATCGCCAAGGTGGAACTCCTCGCCTGTTGCCGCCGAGCTCTTCGACACCCGAACCGAAACTTCGCGCTGTCGAAAAAACAATTCCGACGCTGCTGCAGAAAATATCAGCACTGCAAAGAAGACGATGAGGTAAATTCCATACTCACTCGACATGACCGCCTCAGTACTCGAAGTTTACCATCTTGTAGAGAATGATATTCCCGATCGCCATGACGGCGAGCAGCACGCTCACCACAATGGCTCCGTGGCCGCTCTCCCAGACGGGATCGAAGTAGGTCGGCGACAATATCTTGATCATCACGTAGAGCAGAAACGGATACATTGACATGAAGATCGCCGTGATGCGTCCTTCCGAGGAAATCGCCCTGACCTTTGCCCTCAGCAGCGTCCGGTCTCGCAGCGTCTTCGAAAGGTTCTGCAAGATCTCCACGAGGTTTCCGCCGGTTCCCGCCTGTACGCTCAGCGATATTGCAAGCAGGTTCAGATCCTCAACGCCGACCCGGTCGGCCAAGTTCACAAGGGCGTCGTCCAGCGTCACGCCGTAGGTGAGTTCATCCGAGAGTAGGCCGAACTCGGTGCCGATCGGATCGGGCATCTCGCGTGCCACCAAAGAAATCGCCGCCGGCAGCGGGTGGCCGGCGGCCAAGCTGCGATTGGCGACATCGAGCGCTTCAGGAAGCTTCTGTTCGAATTTCCTCATGCGGCGCACCCGGGCGCGCCAGACGACGAGTGCGGGGATGAGAAGGCAGATCAGCAGAAAGGCGGGCACTCTGAACAGAGTGCTCGGCAGGAGGACCTGAACGACCAGCCACGTCAAAAGAGCGCCCGCGATCGCGAAGAGAGCAAATCGCTTGGCATCGAACTTGATTCCTGACTGGGCGTAGAACTGCAGCAGCCGCTGCATCAGGGGGGTCTGCCGCCAACTGCCGCCGGCCCCGCGCTCCTTGAGCATATCACTATAGGTCTTGCGATGATCATCGCTGACCTCGAGCAAGCTCAGCCGATGGTTTACAGCGCGGTGGCGTTCGGATGTCTTGAAATAGCCGCGCATGATCGCTTCGACAGCAACAAGGGCGGCGGTAAAAACGGCCGCGTAAAGGAGAAGCAGGATCATTGGACAGGTCCCGTCTGCAGCGGTTTACCGGGATCAAAAATCGTCACAGGGATCTCGATCCCGAGTTCGGCAAATTCCTCGACGAACCGCGGCCGAATGCCGGTGGCGCGGAATTCTCCATGGATTCGCCCGCCTTCATCGGTGCCGAGTTTCTTGAATTTCATAATCTCCTGCATCTGCACGACTTCGCCCTCCATGCCGGTGATCTCTGAAATTGAGACAACTTTGCGGGTGCCGTCGCTCAGGCGCTGGACCTGCACGATCATGGTGATGGCCGACGAGATCTGCGAGCGAATGCTCAACTGCGACATCGGCATCCCTGCCATACCAACCATCTGCTCAAGCCGGCCGACGGCATCGCGCGGCGTATTGGCGTGAATGGTCGTCATCGACCCCTCGTGACCGGTATTCATCGCCTGCAGCATGTCGAACGCCTCGTCGCCGCGGACTTCGCCGACGATGATACGGTCGGGACGCATGCGCAGGGCGTTTTTCAAAAGTTCGCGTTGACGGATCTCGTTGCGTCCGTCGAGTGTCGGCGGTCGGGTTTCCAAGCGCCCGACATGCGGCTGTTGCAGTTGAAGCTCGGCCGCATCCTCGATCGTAATCAGGCGCTCCCTTGGAGAAATCTGCGACGAGAGGGCGTTAAGCAAGGTGGTCTTGCCAGAACCGGTGCCGCCTGAAATGACCATCGATACCTTGCCCTTAACCGCGGCGCTGAGAAGGATGCGCATCGCATCGGCCATGGCGCCGTGTTGCACCAGGCGCTCCATTGTCAGCGGCTTACGCGTGAATTTGCGGATGGAAACGAGCGGTCCATCGACCGAAATCGGTCGGATGGCGACGTTGACACGCGAGCCATCCTTAAGGCGGGCGTCAACCATCGGGGTTGACTCGTCGACGCGGCGGCCAACCGCCGAGACGATCTTGTTGATCACCCGAAGGAGATGGTCCTCGTCTTTGAACCGCACGGCGGTGCTCTCGAGCTTGCCACTCCGCTCGACATAGACGCTGTTGTAGCCGTTGATGAGAATATCTGCGATTGTGTCGTCGGCCAGCAGCGGCTCGATCGGTCCCAGCCCGAGCATCTCGTCGGTGATGTCGCGGATCAGATCATTGATTTCCTTGGCGTTCAGCGGAAAGTTGTTCGCCCGGATATAGTCCTTGACCAACGGCCGGATCTCGGTGGCGATCTCCTCGTTGTCGAGCGTGTCGAGAATCCCGAGGTTGATGCGATCGAGCAGGTAGCGGTGCAGATTGACCCGCTCGGAAACCATGTCCGGCCCGAGCGAAGCCTCTTCTCCACTCGCCGTGGCGTAATCAGAGGCCGGTTGGGCAGGCATGTTCTGAACTGCGCCGACCAAAGACGGTTTGGCCGCCTCCGGTTCCCGGCTTTCCGGCTCCCCCTGCTTGTAAAAACGCCCCATGATACCGCTCGCCATGTGCCCACCCCTGAACGATTAATTTACAATGACCGTGGAACCGACTTTCACCCTTTTGTAGAGATCGATGACGTCGGCATTGCTCATGCGAAAACAGCCCGATGACGCGAAACCGCCGACCGTCGACTGCTCGTTCGTTCCATGAATGCGGTAGAGCGTGTCTGTCCCACCCTTGTAGAGATAGATCCCGCGAGCACCCAAAGGATTGAGCGGTCCGGCGGGTACCAGGTCCGGAAGTCCAGCCGAGCGCGCCTTCATCTCGGCAGGCGGGCGCCAGTCGGGCCACTCTGCCTTGCGTCCAACCTTGACGGTACCGCTCCAGCGAAATCCGTCTCGTCCGACTCCGATTTTGTAACGGATCGCGCGTCCTTCGGAGATGACGAGATCCAGCGTACGGTTGCCGCTGACGATGACGATTGTCCCAGCCGCATAGCTTTTTTCGATCGTCACCACGGCGCTTGTCGTCGGCCCAAGGCTACGTGGCACAAGCCCGCCTGCCTCAGCGTCGCCGACAGCGGCCAGAATTGCCAAAACTGCAAGGCCAACATCGGCGGCGCAGGACCTTATGCGCCCACTGTCGATCGCCGTCATCGCACCAGTGCTCCAAGCTTACCGACCGCGCTGCAGAAGCGCGCCCGGGAATTCACTTGAAATGGCAACACGCCGCGGTTGACCGCCTCGCTCAGAGTATCCCAGTCATCCGCAATGACATGCGTCGGGATCTCCTTGAATATCTTCTCCGTTTGTTGTCGGCGCAGGCCGAGGCCGAGGCCGAAAAGCTTGGCGCGGTATTTGTTGATGACGATGAATATCTGCTCCGAACTGCCTCGCAGCCGCACCAGAGTGGCAAACAAATCCTTGGCTTGGGAAAGCGCCGGTACCGTCATTTCGGTGACGATGCAGATGCTGTTGACCGAGCTGAGCACCTCGTATTTCCATGGCGTGTCATAGTAGGGAACGTCGACGATGGTATGGTCGCTCTCGAAGGCGGCCACGTCGAGCATACGCAGCACGAGTTCACGGCCCTTCGGCGCCAGAAGGACTGATGGCTGCTTGAAAGACAGCAGTGAAAAGCCTCCCGAATGCCGCTTTCGGACCAGATCGATGAATTCCAGATCGACCCGGGAAGGATTGGCGATGACCGGTTTTAGGTCGTAGTCGTTGACAAGGTTGAGATAATAGCCAAGCGCCCCGGAGCAAAAATCCGTGTCGAACAGGTCAATCCGCGGCGTGGAATTCTTGGTCGGCTGGGCCAGTACATGAGCAAGCGACGAAGCGATCACGCTGGCGCCGGCGCCGCCGACGGCCGAGACCACGGCATGCACGCGGCTGTCGCTCGCCCCGGTGCCCGGCGCATGGGTCGAAATCATGTCGATCAGTGCCCGGCGCTCGAGTGGCTTCTTCAGCCAGTCATTGCCGTTCAGGCGGAAGAGCAGCCGCAGCATGTCGTCCGGCAGGTCCTCGGAAACCACGACGAGCGGAATGTCCCGATAGCTGGTGCGAAACGTGAAAAGCTCCGGCTGTTGCAGCAATGTCCCGTTGTCGACGTCGAGAACGATCAGGTCGAACTGAGTCGGATCGAACCGGCCTTTTTCTCCGAGCGCCTTTAGTGAGAGGTGGCGGACATCGTAACGCGAAAGCGACCCGAACGTGTCGAGCATGAAGCTCGCTGCAGCCGCGTCGTCGGAGAGAACCAATATCTTGGTGGATGCGGCAATGTTCATGTGAGCTGTCATTTTCGCTTTCCTACGCGTAATTTAAGGAGTCAGCAGGTTGAGCAGGTCTTCAGATCTTCCGTCGTGATCGTCACCGGATGGGCCGGGATGGTGACGTCGTTCAATCCCAACAGCCCGCCAAGGATCGGCAGATCGAAGGTGATGTTGCGCACCTCCAGCCGCATCGTCAGCACGGGCCCGTCAGGCCGGCCCCAATAGCCGAGCCCCGATCGCTGGTAGGTGACCATCAGCTTATCCGGCGTGATGCGCCAATTGAGGTCGCAAATGCCGGGGCGAGGATCGGTTCCCGCGTTGCAAACGCCGTCGCTTCCCCGGACAATCCGGTTCAATGCCGCCGTGCAGTTTGCAAGAGCCGGTCCGCAGGTCGAGGATATTGTTGCATCGTTTGGCGCCGCTTTGCCGTTGTTGAGTGGATTGGCGGCATCTGTTGGGAAAACGGCATTGAAATTCGTGGTCAGCGGATCGGATACCGCCGCCAAACGGGCGCCATATTGCAGTGCCTTGACCGTCTGATTCCACTGCGACATGGCATAGCCGAACTCGATGAAGGCGGCGAATACCAGCATGACGATCGGAAAGGTCAGCAATGCTTCGACAAGGCTGACACCACTGCTATCCTGCCAGAATGCCTTGATTGCCCTAGAGGTCACCATCCGATGTATCTCTCTTCATGGAAGGAACTGATAGTGATGGCACCAATTCCCAGAAAGCCGAACACCGGCGAGGTCTGGTAGAGATGAGCGGTGGAAATGGTGATGTCCCCGTCCGCATCCGGCGCAGTGATGGTGATGTCGGCAGGGTTATTCCAGCCGGGTACACGGGGTTTAGCGTTTGCCGCTGGTGTTTGCGTTCCGTAAAAGGCGATCGTCTTCGCAGTCGCCTGATTGCAGGTCGGCACATAGGTTCCCGACACCGGTCGGCACCGCGAAAGGTAACGCCCGGCATCGCGCAAGCCTGCGTCGATCTGCATGCGCTGCCAGAAGATGCTGCCAAACTCGAGTATCCCCGCCGCAAACAGCGTCACAAAGGGGATGGCGAGCAGCGCTTCGGCAAGCACTGCGCCTTCCTGCCGCCGCCAGAAGCCGAGGCCAAGCCGATGCAAGATAAAATTGCGGAGCGCCATCATCTGACCAGTTCCGCTTCTTCCCGCAGGAATTCGTCAAGCGTACCACGGCCACCCTTGCCGCTGATGTCAATCACTTCAAGCGACAGATAGCGCTCGTTGCCAGCCTTGATCGCCGGTTTGGTCATGAACATGCGTGCGAAGGCAACCGCCTGCGTCTGCTTGTGGCCGTTCAAATGGTCGACCGAGGCCTCGTAGCCGCAATTGACGATGGCGGCGAAAATCTCGCGGCGGTCGCCATATTCGCCCACCGTGTAGTTCGACAGGGCCGGCCCCGAGTAGCACTGTCCGCCGCCTGTCGTCGGATTGCCGATTTCGCCGTTTGCCGAGGCATGGTTGAGCAGCGCCGCGGTGTTCAGCTCGTAACGATAGACGTCATAGGCGGAGGGCCGGCTCGGTGTTCCGCCGGCCTGCGGCGGATAGCTGGAATAATTGCTGAGAATCGCGCTGACCGACGGGGCCGTGCCGCCCTGCGCGACGGTCCAGTAGTTTGCATAGTTCCAATTGTTGCTGGTGCTGATCTTGCCGCCGCCGAGGGGCGACATGGCTGCACCGTAGCCCAATGGCACCGCCTTGGTGACATCGCCAACGGTGCTGCCGACCAGCACCGGGTCGTAGGCCTTGCAGCCGTTCTGTCCCGTTTGCTTTTGTGCGGAGCGCACGTTCTGGGCCGGGCGGTAGCGGCCATCATTGCGCAAGCCCTTGAACGACCCCTGATAAATACCGAATCGCGTGTTGACGCCGTCTTCAACTGGCCCGGCCATGGCACCCGTTTCGGTATCCAGGTTGTCCTTCGTATAACAGGCCCCCGGATTCCCGGTAGCCAAAGCGTCGGCCATCACGCTTGCGCCATTGCCCAGAGGGGTTCTCAGGAACCCGAAATTGCCAGGCCCGGGGCTGGACGAAGACGTGCTGTTCATTTCGATTTGCCGGCCGTAGAGATTGCCGGCCGCGAAGTTGGTGTGGAGATCCGCCGCCGCCTGTTCGTTGGCGGCCGGGCTCGTATTGCCAGCCGGCTCATAGGGATTGCAGATGAAGATCGGCGTGATATCACAGGCGCTGGCATGGTATACGGCCACAGCATCGGCAGCGATGTTGATCGTATTGCGGGTGAAGCCGACCGGGACCGGAAAGATCGTCTGCATCGCCTGCGGCTTGGCGATGACCCAGGCATAGGACGCCTCGCTGGCCACAGTCGTCTTCATCGAAGCCGGGATGGGCGTATCGTCACTGGCCGGGATGTTCTTCAGAAAAAACACGCTGACCGTGCTGCCGGCGTCATTTCCGGCGTTATAGGTCAAGGTGATATGCGAGCCAAGCGACATGCCGATCCCGCCCCCTGAAAAAGCCGCGCTATTGGCGATTTTCTCGATTGCCGTCTGCGCCCTCGAAATGGCATCGTCGCGGCCATCGAGTTCGCGGGCTCCGGCGAGCGCCATTGCATCGACCGCGTTCTGCAGATCGGTGTGCAGGTTGCTGCTGCGGCCGACATCGATGACCAGCAGCGAAAAGCCGAGAAGCATAGGCATGGCGATAAGCGTCAAGGCGATGACATAGCCACGATGATCGTTCCAGAACCGTCTGACAACCCTGCTCAGCATTGGCATACCCCCATCACCGCGCTATCGCCGTGACGACCCTCTATCGTGCATTTTCCCTTCCGGCGCGCTACCGCCGTTCATGCCTTTCGCCAGCTATTGGCTAACGGTAGCCACACTGGACGCCCCATTAGCCCCCATGGCCGGCGACGGCGGAACAACGCCCATCCCGCCGTTCTGGTACTGAGTGACCACCCTGCGGACCACCTTGCCGTCGCTTGCGATCCAGGTTCGCTGGGCTTCCGGCGGGAACGGGTCCTCGATATGGATGGCCTTGTTTGCTTCCACGGCATTCCCGAGCCCGAAGGTGATCGAGTCGCGATGGTTCATGTAGTCGGCGCAGCCGGAAGCAAGGCCGGCGGCTGCGAGGAGGAAAAGGACGCGCTTAGCGTTTTGTAACAACAACTTGGGCTCCCTGGTTCAGGTCGAGACGATGGCCATAGGGCCCAGTCACGCCTTCGCCGTTGCGAAAGCGCCGGAGCATATCCTTGTCGACTTCCAGGACACCGAGCGCGAAAAGCTCGACGTCGTTGGACGAACGCGTCTGATCGAGTGGACTATAGAGGTCCTCACCCGGGCGGGCCGGTCGCACAATGTGCGGGGTGACGACGATAACCAGGTCGGATTCCTTCTTCTGGAAACTCGTCGAACGGAACAGTGCGCCGAGGATCGGTATCTTCCCGAGGCCCGGCAGTTGCTGGATGTCTTTGGCATTGATCGACTGCAACAGGCCCGCCATGGCAAAGCTCTGTCCGTCACGAAGCGCTACCGTCGTGCTGGCAGCGCGTGAGATGAAACCGGGATTGCCGTTGACGCTGATCGATGGATCAAGCTCGGAAACCTCTGGCTCGATCTCCAAATTGATGACGCCGTCGTCAAGCACCACCGGCTTGAAGGTCAGCCGCACACCAAAGGGGCGATAGTCCGTCTCGGTGGCCACTGTCGTGCCGTTGTTCGTCGTCTTCAGGATCGGCACTTCACCGCCGGCATGGAAGCTGGCGGTCGAGCCGCTCATTGCGATGAGGTTCGGCTGAGCCAGACGACGCACCAATCCCTTCTGCTCGAGCGCGTTGATGACCACGTCGATGCGGCCGCCCGAAATTTCCAGAACCTTGGCGATCAGCTGGCCGAAGGGCAGCATACCGGTTGCAGCACCCTTGGGATCAAGGAGGGTGCGGGCCAGGCTGCCGTCATCATTCACGCCGATACCCTGGCTGGTCGTTGCCTTGCCGATGCCGTTGTTGCCGTGCCCGGACCAACCGATCCCGAGGTCACGACCCGTCGTGCGTGAGGCTTCAATGATACGGACCTCCAGCATCACCTGCTGGCTGTCGCTGACGCGCAACTGGTTCAGCACCGGTTGGTCGGAATAGGACTGGGCGACTTCCATCACCCGCTGCAATTCAACGCCGTCACGGACCAAGCCTGTCAGGCGAATGCGATCGTTGGAGTTGACCACGGTAACCCGGGCCGAGGGCGCGGCAGAGCGAATGGCGGCGGCGACTTCGGTGAAATCGCTGGCAACACGGATGTCGATGACACCGAGAAGCGACTTGTCGTCGCCATAGACCGAGATATTGGTGGCACCGATCTTCTTGCCGCGAATGAACAGCGATCGGTCGGAAAGCGGCACCACGTCGATCATATCGGCGCTGCCGATGACGAGATCACCGAAGGGCTGGCCGGTATTGAGCGTCAGCGTCGCGTTCGGAGGCAACGTCACACGCTGGACCGATTTGCCGAGCGTGACGAACTTTTCCTGTGCACTGGCGCAGCCGGCAAATCCAGGCCCCAAAATCACACAGGCTGAAAACACTGCCGCCAGTGCCGCAAGGCTTTTCGTCCTTGCGATTCTTCTCTTGCCATTCGCCATGCCTGCTTTAGCCCCCTCATTCGGCTAGCCGCACCAGCGGCACGCCGGCTAAATATCTCTGGCCCAGGCCGACTCTGTGCTCCTCGCGCTTCGTCGTGTTCCAGACCCCCACCGTCACCCACTTCGGCTCGACCGGCAACACCGGCTCGACCTTTGGCTCCACAATCTGCACTTGTTTTTCAGGTTCTGGCAACTCATTCTTTTCCAGATCCTTGCCGAGCTCGGTCGCCATCGCCCCGCCGCCAAGGTCGGCGACGGTGATCTGCCGGGTCTGTTCGACAGAGGAAGAGGCAATATTGCGAAGCGCCAGCGAGAGCGTGCCGATACTGGAGCCGAGGGTAAGGCGCTGCGCCTCATCGGTCGTGACTTCGAAGGTCACGGTTTTCACGACGGATGGCTCGTCCTTGCGCTCGTCTGCCGTCTGGTCCACCGCCAGCACCTTGACGCCTTGCAGCAGCACGTCAACGAAGGTCTGATCATTGCCTGTCGGTCCGCGCACGACCCGCGTCAGAAGCACGTCGACGCGATCGGAAGGCCTGACGAAGCCGGCAACGCCGAGCACGTCGTTGACGCGGATGGAAACCGCCTTCATGCCCTGGTCGAGCGCCGCCGACAGCGTGGCGCGTTCGCCGGTACCAGTGATTTTCGAGGATAGCACCGGCTCGCCGGGGTCGATCGCCGCCATGGCATAGCGCGGCTGGGCATCGTTGCCGACGACCGTCTCGATGCTGACGAACGAGCCTGCGGGTGTTTCATTGGAGGGCCACGGAATGGCCCTGAGATTTTCGGATCGGATCCGGTCGCCGAAGCGCATTGGCTTGGCGGCGACAACGAGTGTTCTTTCCTCGGCCTTTATGCCGTTCATCGCCAACAGCTGGGCCTTCTGATCGGAGAGATACTCGCGCATGCCGAAAACTGCTGCCGCTGCGAGCACAAACGCAATAACGAGACTTAAAATCGTTGAAGAACGCATTGCAGTTACTCGCTACACTGGACGGAACGCATCCATTCATTGCTGCTAAATTAGAAGAGAGGGGTTAACAAAACCCCTCGCTTCTTCGAACGCCAATATCAGGCTGCTGGGGCGGTCAGGTTGGCTGTAAACCAGCCTGCCCAGCCGTTCCAAACGAGAGCCAGATTGGTGCCGGCCAATGTCACCGCTGTGATCACACCGCCGACCAGCAAGGCAAGCAGAATGAGGTATTCAGTGAGTGCGACGCCATCTTCTTCCCGCGCGAAAGCGCGTACGCTATTTACAAAGGCTTTCATCGAGAATTTCCTCCCAGTAAGTGGTGCGCCGTATTTTCCCCCGGCCGCCCTGTCGTCGAGACCGCCTCTTCGACTGGGAACATTAGTAATCTCTTAACTCTAATTTAGTCAATTGATTTATACGCACACATTCGGCATCTATACTTTATGGTTAAGACCAAAGTCCGTGATCCATTCGTAAAACCGACTCATTCATCGGTATTTATTGAAACTGAACTTGAAAATCAGGCTATTATAACCCAAAAGGTTGAATGCTATGCTGAAAATGATCAATGTTATTAGTTCGCTTTCAGTATTACTTTTTCTCTACGCCGCCTGGACCGATTTCCGCACATGGAAGATTCCCAACACGATTGTGCTTGCGCTCGTGACACTTTATGCACTGCGCGCGGTGGCCGTGATGCTTGGCTCCGAGGATGTCGGCGCTGCGCTGTTTGCTTCGAGTGGAATTGGCGGCGACGTCGGGGCCGGTCTGCTGATGTTCATACTCGGGGTGATGCTCTGGGCGTTCCGGCTGTTTGGCGCAGGAGACGCCAAGCTTTTCCTGCCGATCGGCCTTTTTGTCGGATGGCACGGAATGCTGCCGTTTTCGTTTTTGCTCCTGGTCCTCGGCATCGTGACGCTCCTGGTCCTGCGGCTGCCGGTGCCGCTGCGCGTCGCACATCTCGCCTTTTTCATGCGCGTCGAGGAAATCCGGGCGAGCCGGAAGGTACCTTATGGCGTCGTCATGGTTTTCGCCGCGCTCCTCACCTTGGCTTTGCCCATTATCCGACAGCAGCTGCAGCTACGGTGACCCGGCGTCGACAGAACTTCCTCGCAAGAGCCCCTTCGCATTCACGATTGTTTTCAGCAAAATCTGTTTTTCACGGCCAATCAACTCGTACAGAAGACAGGCCTATCGCGCCCACATTCAATGCGGCGCGAACGGACTTGGAGCGTTTCGGTACTATCGAGAAAGCGACGGGTCGCGAGAGTGGTCGCGTTTCAGCTATAGGCCGTGCTCGCATGCCGGCCTGAACTGCAACATCTGGCATCATCAGTCAAAGCTGTTTGCCAGCAGAGCTGCGGAGAGCTTTTTTATTCCCACGGCAAATCCTATCTGCAAATTCTCGGTCACCAGGATTGAGGGGCAACCGCCGATGCCGTCGAACGCATGGACGAGCGCGAAAAAGAACATATCTTCGAGGGGTCCTTCCTTTCTTGAAGCCTCAAACCAAACAGCACAGGCACAAATCCATGACCAAAGGCTCCGATCTTCTAGTGGCAGCGCTTGAGAACGAAGGTGTCGATCGCATCTTCGGCATTCCCGGCGAAGAGAACCTCGACGTTGTCGAATCCATCCGCAAGTCGTCGATTGAGCTCGTGCTCACCCGACACGAGCAGGCAGCCGCTTTCATGGCCGCGACCTATGGCCGCCTGACAGGAAAGCCCGGTGTCTGCCTGACGACGCTCGGGCCCGGCGCCCTGAACCTCTCGACGGGTGCCGCATACGCCCTGCTCGGCGCGATGCCGATGGTGATGATTACCGGTCAGAAAGGGATACTCTCGTCCCGCCAGGCGCGGTTCCAGGTGGTCGACGTCGTTGCGTCGATGAAGCCGCTGACCAAGCTCGCAAGGCAGATCGTGTCGCCGCAGATGATCCCGACGACGGTCAGGGAGGCGTTCCGCATCGCCCAGGAGGAAAGACCGGGGCCGGTGCATCTCGAGCTTCCGGAAGATATCGCGGCCGAAGAGTGCCAGGAGGTGGCGCTGATTGCGCCGCATCAGCTCGAACTGCCGACGGCAAGCGATGCGGCCCTCGATCGCGCTGCCGCCCTCATTGCCGCAGCCAAACGTCCGCTTCTGATGTTCGGGGCCGCCGCCTCCCGTCCCCGCTCGACCTCCGACATCGCCCAATTCGTGATCCGCACACGCATCCCGTTCTTCACGACCCAGATGGGGAAGGGAACGGTGCCGGGTGGAACCGAACTTTACATGGGCACCGCCGCGCTGTCGGAGCGGGATTATGTCCATGAGGCCATCGAACAGGCCGACCTCATCATCACGATCGGTCATGACACCATCGAGAAACCACCGTTCATCATGGGCAAGGGCGGCCCGAAGGTCGTCCATATCGGATATCAGCCGGCGACCGTCGAGCAGGTCTATTTCCCGCAATCCGAGGTCATCGGCGACATCGGCCCCTCGCTGAAGGCGCTGGCGGATCGCCTCGAGGGCAAGCTACCAAACGCGCAGGCGCTTCTCCACCTGCGGGAGCGCATTCTCGAGCGCATCGCCGCACGAGCTACGGAGGATCGTTTCACCCCACAGCGGCTGGTCCACGATATAAGAGAAGTGATGCCGCATGACGGCATCCTGGCGCTCGACAACGGCATGTACAAGATCTGGTTTGCCCGCAACTACCGGACGCGGATGGCGAACACGCTGCTGCTCGACAACGCCCTTGCAACGATGGGAGCCGGACTGCCGTCGGCGATGGTTGCCTCGATGCTATACCCCGAGCGGCGAGTCATGGCGATCTGTGGTGACGGCGGCTTCATGATGAATTCCCAGGAACTCGAGACCGCCGTCCGGCTCAAACTCAACCTCATTGTCCTCGTGATCGAGGACAATGCCTACGGCATGATCCGCTGGAAGCAGGCGGTGGACGAGTTCCCGGATTTCGGGATGACCTTCGGCAATCCCGACTTCGTGAAATATGCCGAATCCTATGGCGCCAGGGGAACCAGGGTCGACGATATCGGCCAATTCAAACAGGTGCTCGAAGAGGCATTCGCCGGCGGCGGCGTGCATCTGGTGAACGTTCCTGTCGACTATTCGGAGAACGAACGCGTGCTGGTGAAGGAGCTTCGTGAACGGCTCCCCCAGATATTGGAGGTCTGAGATGCCGCTTGCCATGAAGGTCTACCAGGCGTTCGACCGCGAACCGATTGCAGAGCTGCCGGCCGATGACGCGGTCGCACTCGAACGCAAGCTTCAGATCGCCGCCACCGCCTTCGCCGATCGTGACGGCTGGCTGCCAGCGCATCAGCGGATGGCGATCCTCAGAAAGGCGTCGGCGCTTTTGCAGGAGAACCGCGATCGTTTTGCGATGATGATCGCCCGTGAAGGCGGCAAGCCGCTGACGGATGCGATCATCGAGGTGACGCGCGGGATCGACGGCCTCCTCAATGCGGCAGACGAGCTGCGCAATTTCGGCGGCAAGGAAATCCCCATGGGGCTGACTGCAGCCAGCGCGAACCGATGGGCGTTCACCACCAAGGAGCCGATCGGCGTCGTGGCGGCGATATCGGCCTTCAACCATCCGCTCAATCTCATCATCCATCAGATCGCGCCGGCGATCGCCGTGGGTTGCCCGGTGATCATCAAGCCGGCAGCGACGACCCCGATTTCCTGCATCGAGATCGTCAAGCTGTTCTGGGAGGCCGGTCTCGACGAACGCTGGTGCCAGACCCTCATCACCGAGGACAATGCGCTTGCCGAAGCCTTCGCAACCGATCGTCGCGTCGCGTTTTTGAGCTTCATCGGTTCCGCCAAGGTCGGCTGGTACCTCAAGAGCAAGCTGCCGCCGGGCACCCGATGCGCGCTTGAGCATGGTGGAGCAGCACCCGTCATCGTCGACCGCAGCGCCAATGTCGATGCGATCGTCGGCACCATCGTCAAAGGCGGCTATTATCACGCCGGGCAGGTCTGCGTGTCGGCCCAGCGTCTCTTCGTGCACGAAGATATTCTGGCTTCCTTCACCGAGGCGCTCGCTGCCAGGGTGGCAGTCCTGCATGTCGGTGATCCCAAGCTTGCGCAAACCGAGGTAGGTCCGCTCATCCTGCCACGCGAGGCAGACCGCGTCACGACCTGGATCAAGGAGGCGACGGACGCCGGAGCCAGACAGATCGGCGGCGGGCGGATGTCCGAGACGACACTTCTGCCTTCGGTTTTGCTGGACCCGCCTACTGAGGCGAAAGTATCCATGCTCGAGGTCTTTGGACCGCTGACCTGTGTCTACGGCTACCGCGACCTCGACGAAGCGATCCGCATTGCCAACTCGCTGCCCTATGCCTTCCAGGCGAGCGTCTTTTCCGCCGACATAGCGGTTGCTCTCAGAGCGGCAAAACATCTGGATGCATCGGCCGTTCTCGTCAACGACCACACCGCGTTCCGCACCGATTGGATGCCTTTCGCCGGACGCAGGCAGTCAGGATACGGGGTCGGCGGCATTCCCTGGACGATGGAAGAAATGGCCGACGACAAGATGGTGGTGTTCAACCAGGTGACTTAGGGGCAGCGATGATGGGATCAACTGTTCGATTTCCGTCGGCAGGTAAAACCCTTGGATAATAGACGATGCCTTCGCCGACGTGGTCGGTCACCGCGTCGGTATAATTCCTGTACGGCGACAGGATGGGTGTCGTGCACCGCTCAAAATTAGACAAACATTGGATAACCGCTTGCTCGGCCAGGATGGACTTGCCTCGCCCATAGCCGGGAGGCATGGTCTGCCTCGGAACAACGAATCACAGAACTGCGGACGAGAGGTCTTTGGCCATGTTCGAAAGCTCGCAGCGCGTCGCAAACATGGCTGATTAATGTTTTCCTTCCTGCACAGTTCGGACCTGCATATTGGCAAGCGATTTGGCAATCTTCCGGAGGATTTGAGAGGGCGCCTGCGCGAGGCGCGGCATGGCGTCATCGCCAGGCTTGCCGGTGCAGCACGAGAGCATGGCGCTGGTGTCATCCTGCTCGCGGGCGACACCTTCGATACCGAGACGCCGACGCCTGCCGTGCTTCGTCAGGCGCTTGGCGAGATGGCCCGGAATTCACCGCTGCGCTGGGTCCTGCTTCCGGGCAATCACGACTCGCTGCTGGCCGACCAGCTCTGGAGTGCTGCGCGCGGCGTGGTGCCCGACAATGTCATCCTGGCGACGGAAGCGGTGCCTCTTCCGCTTGGACCTGATGTCATCCTGCTGCCGGCGCCTTGCACGACCAGGAGGCCGGGTCGCGACCTGACCGAATGGATGACGGGCGCCGCCACGCCGGACGGCGCTATCCGCATCGGCCTCGCCCATGGCCCTATCCAGGAATTTTCCGAGGATGCCACGGCCACCAACGTGATTGCGCCGAACCGCGCGGCGCTGGCCGGCCTCGACTACATGGCGCTCGGCGATTGGCACGGATTGGTGGCGGTGGACGCCAGAACATATTATAGCGGCGCGCCCGAGCCGGACCGTTTCAAGCATGACCGGCCGGGGCAGGCGATGGTCGTTTCCATTGCCGGGCAGGGGGCGATGCCGACGACGACGGCGGTGACGACCGCCAGCTTTTCCTGGCAGACATTGCACCTTCCTCTGCTGGCATCGGAAGACGGTGTTGAAGTGCTGAAGGCCGCGCTGCCGGAACCGTTCGCGCGGCGACAAACCCTGTTGCGCGTCGCACTGTCCGGCCGTGCCCGGTTGAACAGGCGGACGGCAATGATCAGCCTGCTGGAGCAGGTCGCGCCGGAATTTGCGCATCTGGAGATCGATACCGACCTTCTGGGGACCGACTGCGAGAGCGATGATCTCGAGACCATCGACCGAGCCGGTGCACTGCGCGATGCTGCGGACTTGCTGCTTGCCGAAAGCCTCGACGAGGCCCGTTCCGGCGACGACAGGAACGTGGCGCGCCAAGCGTTGATCCGCCTGTTTTCCTATTGCGAGGCGATCGATCGATGAAACTCACCGCCCTTCGCCTCCACAATGTCAAACGCTTCGCCGGCCGCGGAATATCAGTTGAGGGAATCACCGACGGCGTCAATGTGCTGAGCGCCGCCAACGAACATGGCAAATCAACCTGTTTCGAGGCGCTGCATGCCCTGTTCTTCCAGCCGCACAGCGGCAACCCAAAGAGCGTGCAGATGCTGCGCCCCTATAGCGGCGGCAATCCAATCGTCGAGGCCGATGTCACGATCGAAGCCGGCCGCTACCGCCTGACCAAGCAGTTCCATAGCGGACGGCGCGCCAGCGTCACCGATCTCGGCAGCGGCCGGATCGTCGCCCAGGCCGACGAAGCCGAGGCTTTCATCGGCGATCTCATTTCCGGCGGTACCTCCGGCCCGGCAGGCCTGCTCTGGGTGCGCCAGGGCGTCACCGGCATCGAAAATCGCAGCAAGAGCGAGGAAGAGAACGACAAGCGAGTGCGCGAAAGCCTGCTGTCTTCGGTGCAGGGAGAGGTGGAGGCGCTGACGGGCGGACGGCGCATGTCGGCGGTGCTCGAAGCCTGCGAGGAAGAACTCAATCGCCTGGTTACAGCAACGCTCCGACCGAAGGCAGGAGGACGCTTTGCCGCCGCGCTCGAGGAGCGTGACCGGTTGCAGGAGGAGGAGGCGCGGCTGGCCAAGGAGGTGGAGATGCTGCACGGCGCACTCGACCGCCGCCGCTCAGTGCAGGCGAGACTCGGCGAACTGGAAAACCCTGATGAGGAGGCGGGCCGGAAGACCGCGATTGCCAATGCCCAGTCGGTGCTCGAAGCCGCTAAACTGCATGACAGGGAACTCAAAGCGCTCGATGCCGAGGCCGCCTTGGCCGCCAGTCGCCGCGATGAGGCGCAGCAGGCATTCGACCGCTTCCACACGGCATTGAACCGCAGCGGCGAACTCGCGCGGCGTTTCGCCTTGGCAGAAAAGGAGCTTTCAAGTGCAGCCGAGCGACGCACGGCATCGCTTGTTGAAAGCGAGGCTGCAACGGCGGAGGTGCAGGCGGCCGAAGAGGAGGAGCGGTTGAACCGTGAACTGCTTGCGCGGCTGGAGGCAGCGCTACGTTCACGCCACGCCGCAGAGCGCCTGGCCGAGGTTCGCCTGCGTCTCGAACAGGCGGAAGCCGCGCGGCAGCAGATCGAGGATGGGGAGGCCGCACATGCATTGCTCGCCATTCCAGCCGATGCGATCGAACAGCTTGAAGCGCTTGATCTCAAGATCGTCGGCTTGCGTGCAGCCGCCGCGGTTGGTCTTCCCACGCTCAGGATCGATTACCTGAAGGATGCCTCCGGATCAGTGAGCATGGACCGCCAGGCTTTGATTGGGGGCGAGGATAGAAGCTTTGCCGGGATGGCGAAGCTCGAAATAACAGGCGTCGGCACGCTGACCATCCATTCCAGCCGGCAGGCCGATCAGGACGGGACGCTGGAGGCCGCGGAAGCCACGCGCCAAACATTGCTTGCCAAGCTCGGTGTCGACAGTCTGCGGCAGGCACGACAGCGCGAAATTGCCGCGCGGGACAAGCAGGAGGAACTGGTGCGGGCGCGCCAGCGGCTCGCCGATCTCGCGCCGAATGGCATTGACGAGCTTCACCTCGACGCCGCACGCTTTGCCGAACTCAGCCAGGGTCCGGTCGAACTCGTCGCCAACCCGGAAGAGGTGCGTGCCGGTCTCGCGGATGCGACACGGCGCATCGAACTGGCGCGCAACCGGGCGCGGGAGGCGTCAGTGATGCGCACGGAAGCAGGCGATGCCACATTGCGCGCGCAGACCGAGCACGCCAGGCTTGGCCAGGAACGCGAGGCCATCGAAGCGGTCATCGGCCCCGAGTCCGGCCGAACTGAATGGCAGCAGGACCTTGTTCTCAAGCTTTCCAGCGCCAAAGAGCAGGTCGATGCTGTCGAACTGCGGGCCGAGCCTTTGCGCAGGGCGGGACGAGACCTCGCAGGTGCCGAGGCTGCCCTTGCCAGGGCGCGCTCGGTCGCCGACGCCGCAGGCCGCGAAATTGCCAGGCTTCGCGAGGAGCTTGCCGATCTCGGCGGTCAGATCCGCACCCGCTCGGACAGTGCGCTGGAAGAAAACTGGTCGGAAACGCGGGATTTTCTGGCAGCCGCGCGCGAGCAGGTGAAGCGTTTCGAAACGGAGGTCGGCGTGCTCGATCGCTTGCGCAAGGCGCTGACGGCGACGCGGGCGGCGGCGCGCGATCTTTATCTCAAGCCGGTCATGAACGAACTCGCCCCGCTGCTCGGCCTGCTGTTCGACGACATCTCGATCACCTTCGACGGCGACACGTTGCTGCCGCAGATCGTGCGCCGCAACGGCCTGGACGAGGATGTCGACCGGCTGAGCGGCGGCATGCGGGAGCAGCTCTCGGTGCTGACCCGCCTTGCATTCGCACGGCTGCTTGCCCGCGACGGCCGGCCGGCGCCTGTCATCCTCGACGATGCGCTTGTTTATTCCGACGACGACCGGATCGAGCGAATGTTCGATGCGCTGCACCGCCAATCGCGCGACCAGCAGATCCTCGTCTTCTCCTGTCGCCAGCGCGCCTTCGCCAAGCTGGGCGGCAATGTGCTCACCATGCAGCCATGGCAGCCGGATTAGAAGGTTCCACACTCAGGCGGGGACTGCTCCTCGCTCAAGCCACAGATAGGCGGCAGCCGTCCAGGAAAAGCCGAGGCCTCCGCAGCCTTGGCCGGTGACCGGGTCGAAATATTCGGCAAAACCTTCCGTCTCGATCGCTGCGATGGTGGATTGCCGCAGCTCTTCGGCGACATCCGTGTAGCCATTGCGCTTGAGGCCGTCGATCAGCAGCCAATTGATGATCGCCCAGGCGGGGCCGCGCCAGTAACGCTTCGGCTCCCAGCTCGCAATGCCAGGCTTCGTCGTCGGAAAGGCGACCTTTAGATCCTTGGACCAGACCTTCATTTCCGAAACCAGCGCTTCGGCAACCTGCCTGTCGAGGTCCAGCGAGAGGAGGGGGATGAAGCCGGCTTGCGTTGCAGCCTCGACATCTTCGCCGGAGATCAGGTCTCGCGAGACAAAGCGGGCAAGGTCCGGCCGCCATTGGGCCATCATCGCCTTGCGGCTGCGGTCGTTGAGGGCGGCGATCTCGATCGCGTCCTGCGTCCGGCCGAGGAGGCGGGCGAGGTGTTCGAGGTCTTCGCCGGCCTTGAGCAGGATGGCGGTTGTCTGGATCTCGGCGACCTTGAAGGACGCCTTTTCCCATTGTCTCGCCGGATCCCAGCCGCAGGCGGCATAGGTATCGACCAGATGAATGAAGCGGCGGTAATCCTCGTCGCGCGGACGCATGTCGGCATCGACATGGCCGGTATCCTTGCGCACGACGGGGGTGTCGGTGGTGGTGGGCACGCGGGCGAGCGCGATGTCCCAGGCCGGAGAATTGTCGCTGCCGCTTTCCCACGGATGCAGAAGCGCGACGAGCCCGGTGCCATCGGGATCACGGGCGGAATACCACCAGCGATGCCATTTCAGCGCCGCCTCGTAGAGTTGCAGGGTGCGCTCTTCGGCGCCTTTGCCGGCAGCTTCGTGCAGCTTGCGCAGTGCGATCGCGAAGACCGGCGGCTGGGTTATGCCGGATGTCGGGATCGTATGGTTTGTGCGCCAGACGTTCGGCCCCGGGAAATAGGTTTCGCTCGGCGCATGGAAGACGATATGCGGGATCATTCCATCAGCCCATTGGCCTTCGACCAGCCGTTCCAGCTCGCGATAGGCGCGATCGATATCGTAGAGCGCGAAGCCCATGGCGACGAAGGCGGAATCCCAGTTCCACTGGAAGGGATAGAGCCGGTCGGTCGGCACGGTATAGCCGCCGCGATCGTTGGCGGCGAGGATGCGCTTCGCCTGGTCGGTATGCGTGTTCATTTCGGATGCTCCGGTATATTTTTAGGCCAGGACGGACGGAAAGGACTTGCCGCTTTCGGGGGAAAGCCAGGTGATGCGCTTCTGGTCGAGCCTCAGGCCGATCGTATCGCCGCTTTTCACGGTCTCCGAAGCCGGCAGGATGACGCGCACCGGCTGGTCATGGATCGAGCCGGTCAGAAGCAGGTGCGAGCCCATCGGTTCGGCAACGCGCACCCGCATTTCGAGACCTTGCGGCAGTGGCGCGAGTTCGACCGCCTCGCCACGCAGGCCGAGGATCACCTCATTGCCGGATCCCTGCGGCGCGACAAGCTGTTCGGCGCCTGCCGCCACCTGGCTGTTTGCGACCGGCACCTTGATGAAGTTCATCGGCGGGTTGCCGATGAAGCCGCCGACGAAACGTGTCGCCGGGTGATTGTAGATTTCGACCGGATGGCCGACCTGCTCGACCACGCCGCCATGCATGACGGCGATGCGGTCGGAAAGGCCCATGGCTTCCGTCTGGTCATGGGTGACGTAGATCGTCGTCGTGCCTGCCGATTGCAGCACCGTCTTGAGTTCGGTGCGCATTTCCAAGCGGAGCAGCGCGTCGAGGTTCGAAAGCGGCTCGTCCATCAGCAGAACCTTTGGTTCGACGGCAAGGGCACGAGCGACCGCGACGCGCTGGCGCTGACCACCGGAAAGCTTGTTCGGGTAGCGGTCGAGATATGGCTCGATATGCAGGAGGCCGGCGGCCTTCTCGACCTGCGCCTTCACTCTGGCGTCGTCGACCTTCTGCATTCGCAGCCCGAAGGCGACGTTCTCATAGACCGTCATATGCGGAAAGACGGCGTAGTTCTGGAAGACCATCGCAAGGCCGCGATCCCGGGGTGCAAGGCCGATCACCGACTTGTCGCCGATGCGGATATCTCCCGATGTAGCCGTCTCGAGGCCGGCGATGATGCGCAGCAGCGTGGTCTTGCCGCAGCCGGATGGACCGAGCAGCGAGACGAATTCGCCGTCGTTGATCGTCAGCGAGACCTCTTTCAGCGCCTGGAAGGCTCCGAAGCTCTTGCGGATGCGGTCGATGACAATGTTGGCCATGTCTCTGGTCCCGTTACTTGGAGGAAATGCCCCAGATCGCGAAGAGGTAGCGCCTGACCGCGAAGATGAAGACAACCGAGGGAAGGATGAGCATGAGGCCCCCGGCAAAACGGTAATGCATCGGGCTTTCCGACAGCACGGTCAGCAGGTAGGCGGTCAGCGTGCGGTTGCGCACCGTCAGCACCGAGGCAGCAAAGACCTCGTTCCATGAGATGACGAAGGCAAAGACCGCGGTTGCGACGATGCCGGGAAGCGCCAAGGGTGCCACTACCTTGAAGAAGGCCTGGATGCGGGTGCAGCCGAATACCCAGGCGGCTTCCTCCAACTCCTTCGGTACGCCGAGGAAAATGCCCTGGGTGACGAGTGCGGCGAAAGGCAGCGCCAGCACCGTATGGATCAGGCCGACGCCGAGGATCGTATCGTAGAGGCCGAGCCGGATGAAGGAGACCGTCAGAGGCAATGCCAGGATTGCCAGCGGGAAAGCGCGGGTCAGCAGCACCAGAAGGCGGTAGCTGTCCTTGCCGCGGAAATCGTAGCGGGCGAGCGCGTAACCGGCCGGCGCGCCGAGCAGGATCGAAAGCGCCACCGTGATGCCGGCTGCGCCCAGCGAATTGAGGAAGGACTGGACGACGCCTTCGGTCTTCAGGAAGAGAATGAAGGGCTCCAGCGATATGCCAGTGGGAAGACCGGTCTTCGGCCAGATGTAGACGCCCTGGCGTCCGCCGAGGGCGCCGAGTGCGACGAGATAGATCGGCACCAGCACCCAGGCGCAGAGTGCGGCGATGCCGCTCCACAAAAGCCAGCGCCGTGAGGAGACGAAGCCGGCGGTGTTGGGGGTGTCCGCGGTAGTGCTGATGGTATCCGTGGTCATGGCAGGCGCTCCGGATCGACCTTCAAGGCTTTGAGATAGATGAGCGTGGCGGCAAGCGAGATGATCATGATCAACACCGCGTAGGCGGCGGCGACGCTGTAATTCTGGTTCTGGTTTTGCCAGTTGTAGGCCTCGCCGACGAGGACCGGGAAATTGCGCCCGCCGAGCGCATAGACCACCGCGAAGACTTCGAAGGCGAGCACGGTGCGCAGGATCAGCGCCGATTGCAGGGCGGGGCGGATCAGCGGCAGGGTGATGCGCCAGAAGCGCGTCCACGGACCAGCCCCGAAGATCTCGGCGGCTTCCTTGAACTCCTTCGGAACCTGGTTGAGGCCGGCGACGATGATGACCATGACGATTGCCGTGCCGCGCCAGATTTCGGCAACCGCAATCGCGAGGAAGAGCGCGACCGGCGTCTGGTAGGAGAGCCAGCTTGCCTGCCGGCTGATGATGCCGAGGCCAAAGAGCAGCGAATTCAGATAGCCGGTATTCTGCAGGATCGACAGCCAGACGAGACCGGCGGCGAGATCGGAAATGCCGAGCGGGATCGTCCAGATCCACAGGATCGTCTCGCGCCCGCGGCCGACCTTGGCGACCATCGTGCCCATGGCCAGCGCCAAGGCGATCTGCACCGGCACGACCGCGATCGTCAGCAGGAAGGTGTTCTTCACCGAGCGGTTGAAATTGATGTCGGTGACCATGCGCTCGGCATTGGCGAGCGATGGCGCGCCATTATCCGACACGGCCAGCCAGATCGTCTGCACCAGCGGCACGACGAACAGCAGCGCCAGGAAGGCGACGGATGGCAGGATCAGCAGATAGGGGATCCAGGGTCGGCTATTGGTCATCGGCTCCCGCCTCGACGAGCAGAGGGTTGAAAGAGCGCCCGGGCATTTCGTCCGGACGCTTCATGGGCCGATTTATTCGACCGGGCAGGGGCCATCGCTCTTGGCATCCGGCGCCCAACAGGCAGCTTTCGTATCGGCCATCAGCTTGGCCATCGTCGCGCCTTGGGCCTTCAGCACGTCTGCGACGGGCTCGTTCTGCAGCACGATGCGCTGGAAACTGTCCATGTAGACCTTGTTGAACTCGCCGCCCTTGTCGCCGAGGCCGACCGGGAGCAGCGAGATGACCGCGTCCTTGGAAGCCTGGGTGGCGGTGACGGCACCGGCGAGCAGGGCGACGCCGGCATCGAGATCCGGCGGCAGCTTGACGTTCAGCGTCGGGAAGAAGCCGACCTTGGAGGCAGTCAGGAGCTGCGTCTCCGGCATCGAAAGGTGCTCGATGACCTTTTCGGCGCCGGCCTTGTCGGGTCCACCCTTCGGAATGGCGAGACCGGCAACGACCGGCATATAGCCGCGGCCCTTCGGACCCGCAGGCGCCGGGAAGACGACATAATCGTCAGGTGCTGCGGAAATGGCATTCTTCAGGCGGGCGATATGGTCCCAGGCGACCATGACTTCGCCGGCAGCCAACGGCTCCTGCATGAAGTCATAGCTGGTCGAGTTCGGCGTGACATAGGCCCATAGCGCCTTCAGCTTCTCCCAGCCGGCGGCCGCATCGGCACTCTGGAAAGTACGCACGACGCCGCCGGTGAAGGAGGGATAGAAATAGCCCTGGAAATAACGCGCCATCAGGCCTTTCGGGCCGGCGGGAAAGCCGATCTGCGGCTGGCCTGTGGCCTCCTGCATATTCTTGCCCCACTCGATCAACTGATCGTAGTTCAGCGCGTTCACGTCGGCGCCGGCYGGCAGGTATTGCAGCGCTTCCTTCCTGGCGGCCATCACATAGGTCGCCTGCATCCACGGGATGTACTGCTGGGTCGACTTGCCGAGCTTGCCGAGGTCGAGCAATGACTGCGGCATGCCGCTCGCTGCCAGCTTCTTGGCGAGATCGTCAAGCGGTTCCAGTGTGTCCTTGTCGGCAAGCGGCGAGAGCTCGCCATGCAGCGCGCCGACGAGGCTGACGGTGTGCTTGCCGGCCTGACGTTCGGCTTCCATGCGCACCGCAAACTGCGGTGGTTCCTCAACCACGTAGTCAACCGAGCCGACGTCCTTCAGGAGCTCCTCACGGACGACGGTCGCCTCCTCGATCGGACGAAGCTGGGTGGACACGAAAACCGTCTGGGCCAGCACCGGCGAGGCGAAGGCCAGCACCGTCGAAGCCAGAATTCCAAGTGGTAGGATATGTTTCATCTTCTCCTCCTTCATTGTTCTTTGTTTGAGATGCACGGCTGTCTATGCCGCCTTGGCGGGACGGCGATGGCTGTCGCGATCGACGAATTCGATCGCGTGAAGCTCCTGGAGTTCTTCGGCAGGTTCGCCTGCAATGGCGCGCAGCAGCAGCGAGGCGAAGCTCGCGCCGAGGTTTTCGCCGGTCATGCGCATGGTGGACAGCGGCGGGCTTGTGAACGCGCCCATCGCCAGGTCGTCATGGCCGACAATGCTGATCTGGTTGCCGCCATCGACCTCGCGCAGCGCCCGGAGCGCTCCGATCGCCATTTCGTCGGTGGCGCAGACGAGTGCGGTCGGACGCGAGGGTTGGCGCAGAAGTTCGAGTGCGGCGAGATAACCGCCCTGTTCCAACGGCGCGCCTTCGGCGCAGAGGTCGGTGGCAAGGCCGCATTCCTCCATCGCCGCCCGCCAGCCACGGCAGCGGTCATGTGCGAAGTAATATTCCTGCGGGCCGGCGATGTGGCCGATACGGCGGTGGCCGGCAGCATGGAAGCGCAGCGTCGCGGCCCGGAAGCCGGCAAAACCGTCGCCGTCGATATAGGGATGGGGCAGCAGGCTTTCCGTGCGGCCGTTGGTGACGAAGGGAATGCCGCGCGACTGCAGAAATTCGACGCGCTCGTCCTTCCGTTTGGTGCGGACGAGAAGCATGGCGTCGACGCGACGGCCATCGACGAAGCGGCGGCAGATGTCGAGTTCGCTCTCGCCACGCGGCACCGGCGCAATCACCAGATTGAGGCCGGCAGCGGCAAGATGTTCGGCACAGCCGGACAGCATATCGAGGAAATGCGGAGGACCGATATGGCCGGGATCGCTCGGCAGCGTGACGGCAACGAGCTCGGCGCGCTGCCTGCGGAGGCGACGGGCCGAAGCATTCGGCCGGTAGCCGACCTTGTCGGCGGCCTCACGAACCCGTTCGCGCGTGGCGGCCGACACATCGGCATAACCGTCGAGCGCACGCGACACCGTGGTGATCGACAGTCCGAGCGATTGCGCGAGTTGTTTGAGATTAGCCAAGATCTTCCTCCCGAAGTGAGAAAAAGATTCTCCAAAACGTTTTGGGAGTCAAGCCAAAACGTTTCGGATGTCGTGCCGACGTCGTGCCTATGATCTTCCAACACCAGCAGAGAGCTCGCAGAGACATGCGAAGAGGCGGGCTATTTTCAGCGCAGCCTGGGCGGGACCACTATCTTGTGGATCTGGATACGCTCGGGAAGTTCGCAAAGTAGTTCTGCGTCTCGCTTCAGATGATGAACCTGCCGTGGATCGCCTTTCGTAAACGCGGTCATCGATTCCATATCCGCCCAGTACGAAATTGTCGTGAACCAGGTCTCATCCTCACGGTCTTCGCGCAACAGTTGAACGTCGAGTGCTGTCTTTAGCAGTGGAGGAATTCCCTCTGCGCTGTTGTAGGCTTCATACTCATCAGCGAGTTCCGGCTTCGTGCGGCCACGCCAGATACGAGCTATGGTTGGAACTTTCGTCATGTTCTGCTCCCGGTGACATCTGAACTCAGCAAAGCCGACGCGAGGAAATCCCGCGCGAGCGGCAGGGCACCTGGAAAATGTGTCGCCCCAGCTCGATGAAAAGTGTTCCCGATGCAGCGGRGATAACCGAAGGCTTGCTTTGGGCAGCAAGGTGGCTTCGAATGAGCTCTCGCTCAATCGGTCAGCTTGAGCGTTGCCGTAAACTGGGTCCCTTCCAGGCGATTGTATCTCGCCTCGCCATGCAGTTGATTGACGAAGGCTTTAATCAGCCGCGTCCCCATCCCGGCGCTGTCCGATCGGCCATCGAATCCAATCCCGTCGTCAGCGACGGTAAGTTGGGATTCCTCTCCATCCGTCATGCGCAGCATGACGCGAATGTTTCCGGATGCCCGGCCGTCGAACGCGTATTTCATGCTGTTGGCAATCAACTCGTTGAGCAGGAGGGCAAACGGCGTTGCCCTGTCTGCTGCGATCACGATGTCGTCGATTTCAAAGTCAACGGAAACGGCGCGACCATGGACGTCGACGAGCGTCCTGACGAATGATGGAATGAATTCTCGAGCAGATATTCCGCTAAACTGGTCGAAGCCGTACATCTGCTCGTGAACTGCGGACATCGCAGAGATCCGCTCATTTAATTTTTGAACGGCCTCCGGTTCAAAACCCTGCAAGCGCAGCAGGGCCATCACCGTCTGCAGGTTGTTCTTCACGCGATGGTGTATCTCGCGCATGAGCGTTTCATTCGATCGCAACGCATCGGCAAGCTGCCTTGTGTGCAATGTGTCCACCTTGATGAGGTTCTGAATCCACAATGCAGCTGCCAATGCGCCGACAAGGGCGAAAGCGACCAGCAAAGCCGCGATTTTGGCATCCTCCCAAAAGGGCTGCATGATCACATGGATATCTGCCGAAGCAATGGCCACAAAAGGGGTGCGTTCGAGGATTCGGTATCCGACCAGGCGGTCTTCATTGTCGACTGGCGACACGGAGCGATATGTGCCTGATGTCGCCTTCCTCATGTAGTCGGTAAACAGCTTGTGGTTTCGCATATCGACTGGTCCGGCGGGTTCCGGGTATCGGGCGATAAGTTGCCCGTCGCGTCTTATGAGGCTGACAATCGAGTTCTCGCCGATCGCGACTGCGTCCCATATTGGCCTTAGGATGCTCGCGTCGAAGGCAATCACGGCGACGCCGGCGAACACGCCATTTCGTTCGAGCCTGCGGCTGAAGACGAATATCTGCCGCTGGGAAAGGCGGCTGATGATCAGCGGGGACGTATATTCGTCCGCACCGTTTCTCAGCCGAACGAAGTAGTCGCGGTCTGTAACGTTGATCGGCCGGATATTGCGGTCATTTGAATAGAGCGTTTCTCCATCGGCCCCGATGATATAGGCAGTCGCCTGAGGAGGAAGGTCATAGACGGCCGCGTCGAGATCGCGCACGCGGTCCGGGCCGGGCAAAGATGTACTCGGCCCCAGAGCATCATCAATTCGATGCAGGGTCTCCCGAGCAAGGGAATTCAACCAATTCGCGTTTGCTGCAACGATTTTGGAAGCGGCGCTGACACGCTCATCGCCCCGGCGAACAGCTGTCTCGTAACTGGATATGAGCCAGAGCGACAAGAGGGTGGTCAGTGACAGAAACATCAGCGCGATGATCGCGAGCGATGCTTTTCCCACGGAGCCAACGTATTTATCGCCACCGATCATCTTTTAGGCCAATTTCCATTGTGCGGCGATAGCCAAAACATTGCAACGCATTCCGAACCATATCCGATAAGCTGATTTCTGACTCTCGAAAATTATGCAGTGCTCACTGACTCGGCGCCCTCAAGGGCACGACTGAGGATTGTATTTCATAATCGTCTTTAGAGAATGACCGTGACATCGGTCAATCTTACTCCGTTCGAGAAGGAGGTCAGAATGGTGGCGAACACCTTTCGCACGCGAAGCTCGACACGACAGGTCCTGAACTGATCATTCGGCGTCTATTCGATCAAAATCTAATCAACGGCGTAACCTGATTTGAAAGTCGGTTTGGTACGGAGGGTCTCCTTCCGGGAAGTGACGTCATGATCCTTGAGTTGCAGAATGCCATTCTGGAAATGATTGCCAAAGGGGAACCGCTGGCAACTACGATAGAGCAACTTTGCCTCAAGGTTGAGGCCGCCGTTCCTGGGATCATCGCTTCGGTGCTGACGTTCGACGGGAGCCGTCTTCACACACTCGCTGGCCCCTCCCTTCCGTCTCACTATTCAGCGGCGGTCGACAATCTTGAAGCCGGTCCTCTTGCGGGCTCCTGTGGCGCTGCTGCCTATTTCGGAGAAGCGGTCGTTGTCACCGATATCGAGACTGATCCGCGTTGGCAGGATTTCAAGTCCCTGGTCCTTCCGCTGGGGTTGAAGGCTTGCTGGTCCAGCCCGATCAAGCGTGGCGAGCGGGTGATTGGTAGCTTCGCCTTCTACTATCGAGACCACCGCGGTCCAAAGGCCCTCGAACGGGACCTCGTCGACGCTTGTGTCCATCTCTGCACAATCGCCATCGATCGCGAAGAACGGGTGATGGAACGTCAGCGGCTGACATACAGCGACGCTTTAACAGGGCTGTCGAATCGCGCTCGTTTCAACCAGCTTCTCGCCGAAGAGCTGCCTCGATCCCGGCGCGCCTGGGGCATCTTGCTGGTGGACATCGACAACTTGAAACTCGTGAACGACACGTTCGGGCACGCAGCCGGCGACGCATTGATTCAAGTGGTTGCAGACCGGGTCGCCACGACAGCAGGCTCCCAAAACACGTTTAGGCTCGGTGGAGATGAGTTCGCTGTCATTGTGTCGGACGACAAAGACCTTGATCTGAATGCGAGGGCAACAGACATCTTCAAAGCGTTGTCCTCTCCTTCGACGTGCGACGGTCATGTCGTCTTTCCCGCCGCGACGATTGGCGGTGCGTTGGCAGAGACGGAAACAAACCCTGACCAGATCCGCCAGAACGCCGATGTGGCGCTCTATCATGCGAAAGAACACAACCGTGGTCGGTACGTGCAACACTATCCCGGCCTGGGCACTGCCCTGACCCGACGCTTCAGGGCGGTTCGCGATGTGGGTGTCGCCCTGGAAGACGATCGGATCGACGCGCATTACCAGCCGATCTTGCGCCTCGATACGCGGGAAATCGTCGGTTTCGAAGCCTTGTGTCGAATGACCACGCCTTCCGGCGAAATCATAGCCGCAGCGCATTTCCATGAGGCGACGAAAGACGCCCATATTGCTGCTGAGCTCACTCAACGCATGTTGGTCAGGGTTGCAGGGGACATCCGGAGCTGGCTCGCCCGGGGCCTTCCTCTCCAACATGTCGGCATCAATCTGTCCGCCGCAGATTTTCGCGGCGGTAATCTGCAAGACAGGCTGTGCCGTATTTTCGGGGAAGCAGAGGTTCCTCTCGAGCACATCATCCTCGAGGTGACGGAATCGGTTTATCTCGGGCAACGGGACTATGTCGTAGCGGACGAGATAAAGGCTCTTCGGTCCAAGGGCTTGCGGGTTGCCCTCGACGACTTCGGCACGGGCTACGCGTCTTTGACCCACCTGCTGACGGTGCCGGTCGACATCATCAAGATCGACAAGTCCTTCATCGACCGCATGGTGCCGGGCGACGCAGGGACTTTCATCGTCGAGGGCCTGATCGGAATAGCTCACAAGCTGGGAATCCGGGTCGTCGCAGAAGGGATTGAAACAGAACCCCAAGCTGTTCAATTGAGCCAGCTCGGCTGCAAGCTCGGACAGGGCTATCTGTTTTCGAAAGCAGTCGATCGAACGGTTGCCGCGGCCATTTTAGAGCAGCATGGACAACGGCTCAACCAAGACAAGACCCGTGCCGGAGCCCTATAGCCTGAGCGAGGTTTTCGCGCTCGGGCCAGCCCCGGATACCTGAGACTACGCTTGAGTACCAAGATCATTTTGAACGGATCAGAGATGCGAAAACGGATACATGTCAGCCAATTGCGGGTCGGAATGTATGTCGAGGACGTCGAAATTGAGGGAGAAGACAGGACACGTCGGTTCAAGCCGTTCCTGATCTCGGCCGCCGGTCAGGTCGATAGTTTGATGGCAAGCCGTCTGATGACGGTCGTTATCGACGTCGGAAAAGGCGCGGATGTCGATCCGGGCGGGCCGCAGGACATCGACCGGACTGCGTTTGACGCCCAGCTTCGTGCCGTGTTTTCGGCAAAGGATATCAAGCAGGCGAGGGAATGCGTCGAGGATACAAGACCGCAGATCCGTCAAATGCTTGCCCACGCCAGGATCAAAGCCTCTTTCGCCAGTGATGCGGCAAGCGCAGCTGTGGAGCGGATCATGTCGGCAGCCTTCGACAACGCCGGTGCGCTGATCGCAGTCGCAAAGCTGAAGGAAAAAGATGAGCTGACGTTCCTCCACTCGCTGGCGGTAAGCGCGTTGATGATCACCCTAGGGCGCAGCCTCGGTCATGGAGAAGAGGATGTGCGGGTATTGGGACTGGGTGGACTGGTTCACGATCTTGGAAAAATGGCGCTTCCGGACGAAATTTTGGCGAAACCCGGTAAGCTGACGGCCGAGGAAATGGATCTTGTGCGCGGGCATCCTCAGCGGGGGTATGAGCTGGTTTCTCATGTCGCGCATGTCCCAAAGCAGGTGCTCGACATTTGTCGCTATCACCACGAAAAGTTCGATGGCTCGGGCTATCCTGGCCGGYTCGCCGGAAAGAAGATCCCTTACGTCGCCCGGCTTGCGGCGATTTGCGACGTTTACGAAGCGCTGACCACGATCAGGCCGTATAAGCGCGCCTTCTCGCAAGCAGAGGCGATCAACATGATGATGAATTCGCCGGGCCATTTCGATAGCCAGCTTCTTTCCGCATTCGTGTCAAAAATGGTGATCAGCGGCACGCTCCACTAATGCCGTACGGCGGTCGCACTGGGTGACCATGGTCAGAAGTGATATTCTGCTGGCAGGGGCGATCTTGCTTTCCGCGATCATCGTTGGTGGCGCGATCCTCATCCGTCCCTCCGATTTTGATCGATGCCTGGCGGTTATTTCCGCCGAGATCTATCGCCGGGACCAAACGGCGACGCTGGATCCGCGCGAGGTCGAAGCGCAAGCCGCACGCATCTGCTCAGGTGGTGAGCCGAAATAGGGGAGCACCCAGAGCCATCACGACCTCATCGGTTTGAGTCCCATCAAGGTGCCGGAGTGTTCTTGGAGTTCACCGCTTCTCGGAAATGACGGGGTGTCGTACCCGTTCGCTCCTTGAAAATTTCGTAGAAGCGACTGCTGGAACCGAACCCGCAGTCAAAACCGATCTGGAGGACCGGAACGTCCGTGTCTGTCAGAAGCTGCATCGCCCGGGCAATCCGATGTCGGGTCAGATATTCGTTGACCGATATTCCCAAAACCTCTCGGAAAGCGCTGTTGGCGGTGCTTGGGTGCATTCCCGCAAGCTTTGCGAGATCGGGTACGCTTGTCGGATCTGCGTAGCGGGAATTGATGAGATCGATCAGCAGCTCGACGCGTCGCACCGCGTGRCCGGCCAACGATGTCGGAGAGACATACGTTGGCGAATTGTCGCTTTCAGCATTGTCCAGGATCAGACGTCGTATTCGCAGTCGTACTTCCTCCACGACCAGTTTCCGTCTTGCCGCACTGCCGCTCTGCCATTCCTTTTCCCAACGTGGGAGTGTCAACGCATCCATTGTTTCCGGATTTGCTTGCGCCAGAAACCTCCCCTGCATGATCGACTGCCTGGCCTTTCTGTCCACCGGCAGACCAAGGAAATCGATAAGGGGGAGATAGAGGCATACGAGTGGCGCGTTTTCGGCAACAGCGATCGTCTGATGCGGAATTGCGGCCCAGAATAAAACCAGGCGACCGGCCTCCACCTGTTCCTGCCTTCCATTAAAAAGGTAGGTCATCCGGCCTTCCATGAGCAGGTTTAATTCAACGTGGTCGTGCCAATGCGGTGCGGCCATCGCATCAGCGATGTGGCGCTCGATCAGGAACTCCCCTCGGGATCCAATCCATTCGCCGCGCCTTTGGGTATGTTTCATTTGCAGAAGACTCGAATCCCGGAATTAATGGCCCGATGCCAGGAAGAAATTCTGATCTAGAAGGAGCAACAAGCAATCACAACCGATGGGGAGATTGCAATGCCGAAGATTTGCCTGGTAGGCGCTGGTAGCACCGTTTTTGCCCAGAACATTCTGGGAGATGTCCTGTCCTCGCAGAGAGGCGGCGACTACGTCATCAGCCTCTTCGATATCGATCCAGAGCGACTGAAGACGTCAGAGATCGTCGCTCGCCGGATCTGCGAGTCGCTTAAGCTTTCAAGCGTCAGGATCGACGCCACCCTCGACCGGCGGGAAGCGCTGCGCGGGTCTGATTTCGTCATCCTCATGATGCAGGTCGGCGGCTACAAGCCGGCGACCGTCACGGATTTCGACATTCCAAAAAAATATGGCTTGCGTCAGACGATCGCCGACACTCTTGGCATCGGCGGCATTTTCCGCGGTTTGCGGACCATACCAGTCCTTGAGGCGATCTGCCGAGACATGCAGGAGGTTTGCCCGCGGGCTCTTCTGATGCAGTACGTCAACCCGATGGCCATCAACTGCTGGGCAATCAAGGATCTGGCCCCGGAAATCCGCACCGTCGGCTTGTGTCATAGTGTGCAGCACACAGCCGCGCATCTCGCGCAATGCCTCGGCGAGGACATTGCCGACGTGAATTACGTTTCGGCTGGGATCAATCACATCGCCTTCTTCCTGAAATATGAGAAAGTTCACAGCGACGGACGACGGGAAGACCTTTATCCGAGACTGAACGCTCTCGCCGCCGATGGCCGCGTTCCGCCGGACGATCGGGTGCGGTTCGATGTGCTCAAACGGCTCGGCCACTTCGTCACCGAATCCAGCGAGCATTTCTCCGAATATACCTCCTGGTACATCAAGGAAGGACGAGGGGATCTGATCGATCAGCTCAATATCCCGCTGGACGAATACATCCGGCGCTGCGAAGTGCAGATCAAAGAGTGGCATGCCCTGCGCAAGGAACTGGAAGGCGACAAGCCGATCGGGGTGTGCCGCAGCAACGAATATGCCGCCGGTATCATTCATGCCGCGGTCACTGGCAACCCGGCGCTGATATACGGCAATGTCCCAAACAACGGCCTGATCGAGAATCTACCCGATGAATGCATCGTGGAAGTGCCTTGCCATGTCGATAGAAACGGAATTCAGCCGGTCCGGGTCGGTCGGATCCCCTCTCAGCTTTCCGCCGTCATGAACTTGAGCGTTTCCGTGCAGCAGTTGACGGTCGAGGCGGCTCTTACAAGAAACCGCGAGCGCATCTACCAAGCCGCTCTGCTCGATCCGCATACGTCTGCGGAATTGTCTCCAGACCAAATCTGGAACCTTGTCGACGACCTGATCGATGCGCACGGCGATTTGCTGCCGAAATATCAGTGAGATCCCGCGGATAAGCCAGCCACAAGCGCATGGCAGTTCATTCGTTTCAGGCGCGCCGTGAATTCACGGCGCGTCTTTTTTCATTCCAGCCATCATCCAATAAATCAAAAAACGTCATAAAATTGATTGACACTGATCATTTGAAATGAAAATGTGATCGAAATTGGGATCGATCGTGAGGGAGATTTTCGTTGAGCCAAGCAGTCGGAGTGAAGGTCGATCGGCTGGATGCCATTCGCAGCCACCTCTACGCGAACGGCTTTTCGACCATCCAGGCTCTTGCCGATGCGATCGGGGCATCGCTTGCCACGGTTCGTAGAGACTTGCAGATCCTTGAGCAGGAGGGGGCCATTGATCGTGTGCATGGTGGAGCGCGCATTGCCGAAGGATCGTCGGTTGAGGTTGCATTTCAGGAGCGGGAAAAACGCCATCTATCGGCCAAGCGGGCGATTGCCACCGCGGCCTACGATCTGCTTCATCCGCGCACGGCAATCTTTCTCGACGCAGGAACGACCGTCCTGCAGCTTGCGCGCCTCGTTCGCATCAACCCCATGCCGCTCAGGATATTCACCAACGGCCTGACGGTAGCGCAGGAATTCCTGAATATTCCGAATTTGGAGGTGGTGCTTCTCGGTGGTCAGTTGCGTAGCGAGAATGCATCGCTTGTCGGACCTCAGGCAGAGGCAATGCTGGAAACATTATGGTTCGACCAGCTCTTTCTTGGCGCCAGCGCCATTAGTGCCGACGGTGCGATCTACAGCGTGGACAGTGCGGAAGCGAGCCTCAACCGGCGCATGCTGGCTCGGTCGGCCAATCGTTTCGTCTTGGCCGATTCCTCGAAATTCGGAACCACGGCGACCTACAAGGTCGCGCCGCTGGACAACGCGAAAGTCATCACCGATTCCGGGCTTTCGCGCCATTGGCGCGACGAGCTTGTCAACTTCGGCGTCGACGCAACGATCGCGGATCTGAGGGCGAAAGAGTGAGCGACGCGCTGATCCTCGGCATCGACGGTGGCGGAAGCAAGGTGCTGGTTGCCCTCGCGGACAAGCGTGGCCGAATATTGCGGCGTTCCCGCGGCCATGGCGTCAATCCCATGGACAATCCGAATTGGCTCCAGGAGCTGGAGCAGCATCTCCTTCCCTTTCGCGATGAAGGAAATCTGGCGGCCGTCGCAGCAGCACTGCCCGCCTACGGCGAGGTTGAGCGCCTGTCGGCTCTACAGCGCGATGCGATCGAGCGCACGTTCCCAAACGTCCACCGGCGCGTCCTCAACGATGTCGACGCCGCCCACCTTGGCGCTTTTGCGAGCAAGCCGGGTATCCTCATACTTTCCGGCACGGGTTCAATGGCATGGGCGCGTAATTCCAAAGGCCAGTCGGCGCGCACCGGCGGCTGGGGAGATCTCATCGGTGACGAGGGCAGCAGCCATTGGATCGGGCAGAAGGCGCTCAATCTCGTCAGCCAAAGCTTGGACGGGCGTGCTCCGGCAACGGCTCTCGCAAATGCCCTGTTTGACCACCTTCGCATCGACTCGAACAATCCCATGAATGGGCTCGGCGATTGGGCCAGCTCCCTGGCGAACCCACGGGCGGACATTGCAGCAATTTCGGCCCTCGTCGATCAGATCGCACTTGGCGGCGACAAAGGGGCGATCGGGTTGATCGAGCAAGCGGCCGATGAACTGGCGAAGCATCATGAGGCAATTGCCGGCCACTGCGATCCGGGTGCCGACTGGACCTATGCTGGCGGCACTTTTTCGAGCCGGCTGCTTTTGGAGGCGCTTGAACGCCGAATTGGCAGGCCTCCGGCTTTGCCGAAACTTCCCCCGATTGGCGGCGCGCTCCTGGCTGCCGCCCAGCTTCTCGACTGGCCATTGGAC